>JAJAYT010000295.1 GCA_026786085.1 Microcoleus sp. CAN_BIN18
ATTATGGCCTTTGACGAGTGTCCCCCTTACCCAGCTACGCGGGACGAGGTGGAGGCGGCGACAGATAGAACTTACCGCTGGCTAAAACGCTGTATGCAAGCTCACTCGCGCCCGGATCAGGTTTTGTTCGGCATCGTGCAGGGGGGCGTTTTCCCCGATTTGCGATCGCGCGCAGCAAACCAGTTAGTAGATTTAGATTTACCAGGTTATGCGATCGGCGGTGTTAGTGTCGGCGAATCGGGGGATTTGATCGCAGAAATTGTGAAAGTTACTGCGCCGCTGTTACCGGCAAATAAGCCCCGTTATTTGATGGGGATTGGGACTTATCGGGAAATGGCGCTGGCTGTGGCGAGTGGCGTAGATATGTTTGACTGCGTGATTCCGACTCGGCTGGGCCGCCACGGGACGGCTTTTGTGCGTGGGGAACGCTGGAATTTGAAAAATGCTCGGTTTCGGGAGGATTTTGCTCCGCTAGATGAGTCTTGTCCTTGTTACACTTGCCAAAAATTCAGTCGGGCTTATTTGGCACACTTGGCGCGGGCGAACGAAGCACTGGGGTATACTTTGCTGGCGCTTCACAATGTGACGGAGTTGATTCGCTTTACTGGGAGGATGCGGGAGGCGATTTTGGCCGATCGATTTACTGAAGAGTTTGCCCACTGGCTGACACCAACTGTCGATCGAACATGAGTTCCTTGGGTGAAGATATGCGACAATTATGAAAATTGTGTTGGATAGGTAGGTTGATTCATGGAAGCTGCATTACTCTTAGCAAAAATGCCCGAAGCTTATTCGGTCTTTGAACCACTGGTTAATATTTTGCCGGTGATTCCCGTGTTTTTCTTGCTGCTGGCTTTTGTTTGGCAAGCGGCTGTCGGATTCAGATAAGTTTGATTTTGATTAAAGCAGGGGCAATTTGTTAATTGCTCCTGCTTTTACCTGTTGAGTTTTTGGGCTGATCTCGTTTACGGTTGTTTCGGATTGATTTAACCGCTCTTGGCGCTCTTGGCGCAGAGGAAGAGAAGAGAGTTGAATAATTCCGATATGCTATGTTTAATCGCCGATCGCAATTTTGAAAGCCGGTCTTTCCGATATCCGCTTCATGTAATCTAAAACAGCCGGATAAGCACTGAGGTCTACCTGTAGCATCATCGGAATGTAGATCAACATTGACCCGACTGCTACGTCGGCGACACCGAATTCATCGCCCATTAAAAACTGCTGTTTCTCGAAAATGCGATTTAACGGTTCTAACATTTTTGGAGTTTCGCGATCGCGACTGGCTTCAACAAATATTCCAGGGCCGAGGGTGGCGTTAGCAAAGATGACCCACTGCACGATTTGGGCTTGCTGCTCCAAACTCTCCGGCATTTTACCATATTTTTGAGCTAAATACAGCAAAATTGCCCCGGATTCCCAAAGTTTAAAATCTCCGTCCACAATTGCCGGTACTTTGCCGATCGGGTTAATTTCAAGAAACTCTGGCTGCAAGTGTTCCCCTGCTTGCATATCCAGCATGACAAATTCGTAGGGAACCGCTATTTCTTCGAGATACCACTTGACAATTGAGGCTCTGCTGCGAGCACCGCCGTAAAGTTTCAGCACTTAATTTTTATCCTTTAACACAATATTTCTGTTATACCATCTTTGGTCAGTTGTCAGTTGTCAGTTGTTGGTTGTTGGTTGTTAGTTATTAGTTGTTAGTCAGCATCTAATGACTAATGAGTACTGCCCACTGTCCACTGCCCACTGCCCACTGCCCACTGTCAACTGACTAATTACCCATAACTAATGGCACTTCTGTTAAATGCGAAAATAAGGTATTGGTTCCAATAATAATCAAAATTACTCCTCCGAGGAACTCTATTTTATTTCCAAATAAGTCTCCGCACTTGTGACCGATAAACACGCCAGCAAATACTACAAAGAAAGTAATAAACCCGATCGCACTAACGACTGGGCCGATCGAAGTTTTTAGCACTGCAAATCCGACTCCAACCGCGAGGGCATCTAAGCTAGTTGCTACCGACAGCATTATCAAAGTCCCCGTATCTAAGGGATTGAATTTTTTCTGGCATTCTTCACTTTGCAGCGATTCGTAAATCATTTTACCGCCAATGAAACTCAAAAGTCCAAAAGCTATCCAATGGTCGATCGGTGTTATCAAAGAACTAAAAGTCAGACCAATTAACCATCCAATTATGGGCATCACAGCTTGAAAGCCGCCGAAAAATAAGGCGATTTTTAAAGCTTTATTGACCTTTATATGTTTGATTGCTAAACCGCTAGAAACAGCAACAGCAAAAGCATCTGCTGCTAGTCCCAACGAAAGAAAAACGGTAGTCCCTGCGTCCATTTTTGTAAACTATTAGATGTTATAGGTAAAGTATTTCTCTTGACTGTTTTACTTTACACTAAACTTTGATAAAATTACGTTTTTATCATAATTCATTCATTTTCTAATCACATTTGTTTCACAATTGACGAATGTTGAAAAAATTCGCGTTTGGCTGTATTATTATGAAAGACTATTTATCTAGTAGCAGAATTGAAGATGCCGCAATCTAGACCATATCAGCCATTGCTGCTCAGATTACTGCACGGGCTTAATGCTGCGATCGCCCTTTTAGCAATTTTGACCGCATTTCTGGTGTACAACACCTATGACGGGCGGTTCGGCAAAGTGCCCGTGCCTCGAATTGCAGATATTATCGGGATTCACGGCACTTTTGGCAAGATGTTGCTGTTCGGAGTAATGCCAGCTTTTGCATTGTACAGTTTCCTCGCAGGTCAAAAACGCTTGGTACAGTCGGATTCTTTTGGGAAACTAACTCAGTTGGGAAAACCGATTTGGTGGTACACTTTGCACCGGATTGTCAATACGTTGATGTTGTTATCGCTGACTTTTGCGATCGTCTCTGGGAGTATGGTTAAGGAAGAATGGCTACCGGCTGGGGATTTGACCCAGGTTTGGTATTATTTGCACATTTCTGGTTGGGCGGTATTAGTTTTTTGTCTGCTAATGCACTTGTTGATGAGTGCGAAGGTGGGGGGTTTTCCACTAATTTTGTCGATGTTTGACACTGCGTACCGCCCGGATGATTCCCCGGCTGCTTGGTGGCAGAAAATTCGCTCTTTGGTCGATCGCTCTTAATTGAAAAATGAACAGAAATATCCTATTAATTATTGCGGAAATCCATCACTTTTGATCGTGCTAACTTGGGCGTTTAACAGTTGACAGATGACAGCGAAGTTTTTAGGCTGGGGCTTAAATCCCCAGCCTAAAAACAATCCGCCTAAAGGTGGGGCATTAAATCCCCTGTGCTTTGGTAAGTCCTGGATTGTTGATTTTCGATCGCACTCACTGTATTTGTGCTCAAAAGGCATAGAATAGTGTAGAAGTCAACAACCAACTACTGCAAATGTCAGGGTCGAATCCGCCAACATCTCTCGCGCCCTCATCCCTCGAACAATCCCTCAAACATTTTTTTGGCTATGACTCTTTCCGCACCGGGCAGCGGGAAATTGTCGAAGCTGCTCTCGAAAAACGGGATATGATGATTGTCATGCCGACTGGCGGTGGCAAGTCTTTGTGCTTTCAATTACCGGCTTTGTTGAAACCGGGATTGACGGTGGTTGTTTCGCCGCTGATTGCCCTGATGCAAGACCAGGTGGAAGCTTTGCAGGATAATGGGATTGGGGCGACTTTTCTCAACAGCACTTTGAGCGCGATGGAAACCCGATCGCGCGAAACTGCAATTCTTGAAGGTAAGATTAAACTGCTGTACGTTGCGCCAGAACGGTTGCTGGGCGAGAGATTTTTACCGTTTTTAGATATAGTAGCCAATAAGTTAGGAATTTCGGCATTTGCGATCGACGAAGCCCACTGCGTTTCGGAATGGGGACACGACTTTCGACCAGAATACAGGCAAATGCAGCGAGTGCGCGATCGATATCCCGACATACCCATTATGGGACTAACCGCCACCGCCACCGAGCGCGTCCGCCAAGACATCATCCAGCAGCTAAATCTGCGAAATCCCTACATCCACGTCGCCAGCTTCAACCGGCCAAATTTATACTACGAAGTCCGGCAAAAAACCAAGCACAGTTTTGCCGAAGTTTTGCAAATCATTCAAAAAAAAGGCGGTTCAGGAATTATTTACTGTCTCAGTCGCAAAAAAGTTGAAGAAGTTGCCTATAAATTGCAGCAAAGTGGCATCGAAGCCTTACCCTACCATGCGGGGATGAATAATGTCGATCGATCGACCAATCAAACCCGGTTCATCCGCGACGACGTGCAAGTAATGGTAGCAACAGTCGCCTTTGGCATGGGAATCAACAAACCAGACGTGCGATTTGTAATTCACCACGACTTACCCAAGAATCTCGAAGGATACTATCAAGAATCAGGCCGCGCAGGCAGAGACAACGAACCATCCCATTGCACCTTATTTTTTGGATTCGGCGATGTCAAAACCATCGAATACATCATCGATCAAAAACCAGACGAACAAGAACAAAGAATAGCCCGCCAACAATTACGGCGAGTAATTAACTATGCAGAATCCAGCGAATGTCGTCGCACAGTTCAATTAAATTATTTTGGCGATTCATTTCCCGGAAATTGTGGCAACTGCGATAACTGTTGCAACAAAAAACCAGTAGAAGATTGGACGCTTGAGGCAATGAAATTTCTGTCCTGTATCGCCAGATGCCAAGAAAAATTCGGCATGAATCATATTATCGACGTATTGCGCGGCTCAAAAAGTCAAAAAATATTGCAATATCAGCACAACCAACTTTCTACCTACGGAATAGGCAAAGATAGAAGTGCCGACGACTGGAAAAGATTGAGTCGTTCGCTGATCAATCAAGGTTTGTTAGATGAAAGAACAGACGGATTTCCCATCTTAAAACTTAACGAAAAAAGTTGGGAAATTATGAAGCGCCAGCGCACAGTAGAAATCGCCATTGAAGCGCCGCGGGAAGTACAGGGAAGAGTTCGCTCTTTAGCAGTAGAAGTAGAAGGTTTGTTTGCAATTTTACGGACGCTACGGAAACAAATTGCCGACGAACAATTTGTCCCACCTTATGTAATTTTTCCCGATAAAAGCTTGCGAGACATGGCAGAAAAACGCCCGCAAAATCTCACAGACTTTGAGGAAGTTTACGGCGTTGGCAGCAACAAGCGAGATAAGTACGGCAAGGTTTTCTTAGAGGCAATTCGCACTTTTTGCAAAGAACAAGGATTGCCAACTAGCCCTGTATCTCCTGATGTCGTTAATCTGGCAAATTCTCCATCTTATTCGCAGATGCAAACCTGGGAATTATACCGACAAAATTTGACAGTCCAAGCAATAGCGAATGCGCGGGGTATGAGTCCTAATACTATTTCTGGGCATTTGGTAGAATTGATGGATATGGGGCGGGAAGTTGATATCAATGTGTTGGTGGAATCGGAGCGCCAGCAGGCAATTGTGAACGCAATTGAGATTATTGGGGATGAGAAATTGAGAGCTATTTATGAATTTTTACAGGAAGTTTATACGTTTGAGGAGATTAAGTTGGTGCGCGCTTGGTGGCGGCAAAATTATGTGGGTTTTTAACCGCAGATACAGGCTGATTAATGCTGATAATTGATGGGAGGGAGAAATGAGAATTAAAAAAGTAGCTTTTTGGGATCGTGTATTAGAGTGGCGTTTTGAGCCAATCTATTTTTATAATCTTGCCTTGCTAGTTGGGGTATCTGGTGTTGGCAAAACTCAAATACTCAAAGGAATTTTGCGTTTAAAAGAGATAGCAAATGGTGCTTCATTAAATGGCTTAGCATGGGACATTACATTTTCGACAATCAATGATGTGGAGTACCAATGGCAAGGAGAGTTTGAAACAAAAAAAGTTCCTGTCCTAATTCCAGATGAGGAAGACGAAGCCAGTAACTTTAGGATTCTTCGCGAGCATTTATCTAGAAATGGGGATACAATTATCGAAAGAAACTCTACGGAAATCAAGTTCAAAGGAAACACAACGCCAAAATTATCACCGTTTCAAAGCGCAGTGCAAATCTTAAATCAAGAAGAAGATATCTTTCCTGTTCAGCAGGGTTTTAATAAAGTTATTTATAGTGATAACTATAGCTCTTTTAATGGAGGACTAGCTATGCCTCACAGGTTAATGTCAATATTTACATCAAGTAAAGTTTCATTAAAAATTAACATTTCATTGGATAGTATTAAAGGAAGTAATTTGCCAATACTTCTAAAAATGGCTTTAATAGCCACCGATTATCCAGATGTGTTTGATAACATTAAGCGCACATTTAGAGATGTATTTCCTCAAGTTGAAGATGTTAAAATAGAAGCAGTAAAAGAAAATGATAGTCTATCATTTTCAGGTTATCCCGTGGAAATCAGAGAAAAAGGTGTCAATAATTGGATTTCTCAAAATAACATTTCCTCTGGAATGCTGAAAACGCTAATTCTGATTAGCGAAATCTACTTGTCGCCAGAAGGAACTGTAATTCTAATCGATGAATTTGAAAATGCTTTAGGGATTAACTGTATCGATTTTGTTACCGATTTGCTCACGGAAAATAGAAATATTCAATTCATCCTCACCAGTCATCACCCGTACATTATCAACAATATCAGCATGGAATACTGGAAAATAGTAACCCGCACAGGAGGCGTCGTCACCGTCAAAAATGCCAAAGATTTGAACCTGGGAAAATCCAGACATCAGGCTTTTACGCAATTGATTAATCTTGAAGAATATAGCGAAGGAATCAAAGTTTAATGAATCTGTATTTTTTGGTTGAAGGAAAACAATCGGAGAGAAAAATTTATCCTGCTTGGCTGGATCATCTGTTACCGGAATTGCAGCGAGTTGATAATTGCGATGATGTGAATGAAAAAAATTATTACTTGATTAGCGGGGAAGGATATCCTTCACTCTAGTAATTCTTATCGCAAGCGTCCTGAACTTTTTTCTTCATCATCCACTCCTTAAAAACTTCGGATGAATAAGCTAGCAACTTTTTTTCTAATGCTTTCCAGTCAATACCATCATCGAAATCCCAAGCATGACAAGCAATGCCGAGCATAAACCAATAATATTGCTCTTTCAAACTGTCAGAATCACACACCGCAGAAATGTCAGGTAAGCGCTCGGTCAATCTGCCACTACCGCGCAAGCACTGTTCTAGCTTCCATTTTTCATTTTCTACAAAGCGTTCAAATGTGTCAATCATAATTTTAGATTTTAGATTTGGGAATGAACGAGTTCGCGAACGAGTTCTTTGAACAACAATTTGACCGCCTTGGCCGCAATTCGCGATCGCACGAGCTTGACAGGTCGGCCACTAGCTTTTTCCGCATCAATCAGTTTCCCGAGCCGATCGCCAATATCGTTTTTGAGGCGGGAGCGGTGCGGTTCAATCCGAGTAAAAACCCACTGCCAGAGAGCTTTGCGGCATAAATCGCTGCCGCCAACAACTTTGGATTTTTGCAAATCCCCGCTGCTTTCCTGCGAGGGCGCGTAGCCAAGCGCTTTCATGAATCGGCGCAGCGACAAATGCCGCTTAGTTGGTTTGCCCGACCTGCGACCTTTCTTGATTCGCACCTCTGGTTTGCCGTCGGCATTAAGGTAGTTTTCCAGCGGGAAAATCTGCGACAGCAAAACGGCTTCTACCCTTTGGCCAAACCCAAAACGGGCAAATATTTTGCGGTAAGCCATAAACTGCGGAGCGCTCAACAGCGATCGCAATTCGTGCTCGATCGCCATTTCCTCCCGCTGCAAGTCGCACAATCTGGCCGCGTGAAGCCGCACGCTTTCAGCAATCCCTAGACCGACAGACTTTTCATAAAGCAAATCATATTTAACGCTTGGCCTTTGCCCTGCCAGCCAGCCCCACAAAAACGGCACTTTTTCACCGTAGCGAACTGATGTAATTAGGGCCACCTCTGGAAATTGCCAAGCTAAATCTTGGCGAGCACGATTGATGACGGGCGACTGAATTCGGTTGAGGTGTGCGAGTCTCAGAGCGAGCTGTCGAATGGTGACAATCGTCTCTTCCCTAATTTGCAGGAAGCGCCGGGGAGAATTTAAATAATCCCAGCCATAAATCGCCAGTGCCAAAGCGTCCGCGTCATCATCTTTGTCAGGAAGATTGAGGTGATGTTCACGAAAAGATCGAAGCTCCTTATGCCCGACTAGCCGCACTTCTACTCCAGCCCTGGCGAGCTGAGTTCCCCACAATCTTTGATAATTTACTCCTGTCGGTTCCATCACCGCAATTGTTTCGGATGGATTGCCGATTAATGCTAGCAATCCACTAATTCCGGCAACTGTAGCTTCAAATTTATGAAAGTTGTAATCGTAATAAAACTGTCGAGGTTCTGTCGGTTTTTCCGGCAATAAGCAAGCGGAAACCGAGGACTTGCTAATATCAAGACCAATAATTTGCATTTAATTCCTACAGGTGATAGTTTTCCAAAACCCCGCAACAAAGCTTATGAATCACCCAAAAGCCACACGAGCTTAATTCACTCTTAAAGCTATAAATTAGCGCAGGGGAACAATTAGTCAATGACAACCAAGCTTATGAAGGATAAAAAGCCACAAAAGCTTGTTTCATTATTAAAGCCTTAAGATGTCATTAACTAATTGACGAATGGGTTTGGACTCCATCCGCGACTCCCCCTTATAAAGGGGAGTTTCGGCTGCGAGTCAAGCAGCCATCATCAGGCGGTTATCGCTTACATCCTTTCTTATCACTCCAGGAAATGATGCTAAAGCCGTTGGGCTGGACATTTTCCGGGTCTAGTAATTTTTCCAAAATCTCATCCACCAAATCTTCAGACAAAGCCATCACTCCCGGACAGACATAGTTGCTGATAGCTGATAACAAGCGTTCTGGGGAAGATGTGGTAAATTTAGACAGCAAGTGGCAAGCGCGGTGCAAAGCCATTGCTGTAGCGAAAATTGCTCTTTTCTGGTTGGCGGTCAAACTATCCAGATTGTTCATTTTTGTTACATCCTTTTGAAATGCCAATTGCTGTCAGACTCACTAGCTAACAAAAGCTGATCGATGAATTCTTCGAGTTCTGCGGTTGTTGGTGGTTTTGAATAAATCCGAGCTTTGGTTGCGATTTCCTTTGCGATGTCTTCGGGAGATTGCTCCGTGAGGTTGGAAAGTAAATCCAGCAAAACTGAATTAGTAAATGAACACGAGTAAATAAGTCGCTTCTGCTCCAACGGTAATTTTTTTAGGCTGTATTGCTCCTTAGTTCCATCCGAAACTATTTGGATTGAATTGAGATTCAACTCACAAGTATCTATGCAATCGGAGAGCATTTCTGATAGTTCTCGCAAAGCGAGGTAATTGCCGATGTTTTCGCAAATTAAGCCAGCAATTTGCGTGTCCAATTCGGCGACTGCAACTTCAAGCCCTGGGGGCATTGGTGGTAGTTC
>JAJAYT010000296.1 GCA_026786085.1 Microcoleus sp. CAN_BIN18
CTTTGCTGCGTTCAACGGAGTCGATCGATATTTCCAGCCAAATTGGTATAAAATGATCTAGCGAAGCTCGCCTAGTTAAGAGTGCATCTATGCCAAGCAGCCAGCGCTACTAATTGTTAAGCCGATCGCCCAAACAAACAGATAATTAATCATTAGGGAGTTGCAAAAATAGTCTAATCAGACATATTTTATCAGTGGTGCAAGTTTTTTTTTAAGTTGAGTTTTGTAGGTGCAGCCGTATTTTTTTAAAGAAACCGAGTTGAAAAGAGCAATCTTACGCGATCGCCAAAATATGAGGATAAATCAATGAACTCAGCAGCAACCCTCATCCAACAGCTACCAGAGCTCAGCGATGCTGAATTCAACCAAAAATATTTGAAACAAAGACAAGGGATGCACACATTGGCGACAATATTGCCGCAAGTAGAACAGCAAAGTATGGCTTTGCGCGCCATAAAATTAGCCCTAAAAGTAAATTTAAAACTCGGCTCGAAGCTAGCAGGAATGGTAAAGCCGGAGTTTCAACCAAAAACAGTAAATTTAATCAGAAAAATCAAAACTTCGCTGCCACTCAAAATTCAACTGTTGGCACTAACAAGTTCCGATATGGCAATTCCGATGCTTGTCAAAGCATTGAACCACAAAGAAAGTGCAGTGCGCCTTCATGGCATTCGGGCGATCGGGCAAATTGGCTCAAGGGCGGCAGTAATTGAATTAGCGCAGGTGCTCGAATCGGCAGATTCCCAAGTGCAAGCTTGGGCTGCTTGGGCCCTGGGAGAAATTGACTCGAAACCAGCAGCCGCAGCACTGATCGAAGCCCTCAACCACAAAGCCCCCGGAGTTCGCGCCTGGGCGGTTTGGGCCTTGGGCAAAATTAACCCGAAAATAGCTGTCCCCGCCATGCTCAAAGCCCTGAAACATCAAGACTCAGAGGTGCGCTGGCGGGCCGCTGTCAACTGCGGGAAAATCGGCGGCTCTGAGGTAGTTCCGGGGCTGCTGAACGCCCTCAGAGACGAAAATCAACTCGTCCGCGCTAGGGCGGCGGCGGCTTTGGGGAAAATTGGCGATCGCGACGCAGTACCCTGCTTAGTAGAATTGCTTCATGAGCCCGACTCCTATGCAGTTTCTTTGAGGGCCGCCGAGGCCTTGGGACAAATCGGTACGGAAACCGCTGTGGCAGGTCTGCTGCAAGGGCTCAATCATGACGACTCAGACGTGCGTGGCAGTGCAGTTTCTGCCTTGGGGGAAATCAGCAGCGAGGTGGCTGCGGTGGCTGTAATGCGATCGCTCTCGGATCGAGACATTTTCGTGCGTGGCAGGGCGGCTGTTGCCCTGGGGAACATCAATACAGCCGGAGATGCTAACTTGCAAAAAATGGTGGCTGCGGGACTGGCGATCGCCCTAGGCGACAGTGAATCCTATGTGCGATGGAGAGTTGCTGCTGCTTTGGGGCAGATTGGGACAGACGAGGCTGTAGCAGGTTTGGTGCGGCTGCTGGAAGACGAAACCTCTGGAGTGCGCCAAAAAGCTGTTAAATCCCTCGGTCAAATTAGCTCTCGTGCTGCTGTTTTGGCTCTGGAAGCAGCTTTAAACCGCGAATTTGCTGACGTTCGCGCCCTGGCTGCCCAATACTTGCCGGGTGTCAGCACTGAGGTAGAAACAGTTGATTCTGAGTCCTCAACTTCCGCAGATTTCTCGTCTGAAGAACTGCCGAACATCCTGATTGCTTCGGAAGCAGAAGCCAGCGAATACATGATCGATCGCGCTGCGGGGCGCGAGCTCAAATACCTGATCTCGATCGGCAGTCCAGGCGTGGCAGATCCCAAAACTTTTCACAAAGTCCCGAACCGACTGCGACTAGAGTTTAACGACCTCGAAATCCCCGTTGACGATCCCGATCGGGTATTACCTAAACTTGAGGATGCAATCAAAATTATTGACTTCGCCCTCAAAATGTCGGCGCGCCCAGGCAATTTGCTCGTCTGCTGCCCAAGTGGCATCAGCCGTTCTGCCGCCGCGGCTTTAACTGTTTGTGCTGCGGTGTTGGGCCGGGGCAAAGAACGGGAAGCTTGGGCCCTGGTACTCGCCGCCAGACCCCAAGCCCGGCCGAATCGCTGGATGGTGGAATTGGCAGATCAAGCTTTGGGTAGAGACGGTAAGTTAGCACTTGCGATCGAATCTACCGCCGCCACAGAGATATCTCGCAATTACTAACAGTTGACTCCCCGGAACCCGGTTTCTTTTGGTAAGTCATCATAAAAAGTTATACTTAATTTACAAGACTTCGCCTCAGATTTGTCTTTGCGGGGCAACGATGCCAAAAGTCGATCGTCAGGGTGCAAAAGTTCGATCGGCTCCCGCATTTGTGACATTCTGTGGTAGCAAGTCATCGGATGCCCAACAACAACCGTCAAGCAATCGTCGTATTGCTGGCAGCCAAACCCCAAAGCTGAGGAATCAGGTGCATTGTCAATGGACAATATCAGCTTTGGCTCACTCACAGGCAAAACACATCAGACAGAGCTTTTGGGCCTGTAACATTCCACGCGGGGATAATTCACTGCCGGGAGCAATTTTTGTTTTTTGCCTGTCGCAGATTTTTACCAGTCGAACAAGTAATATCAAATCCTTTCTTCATCGGAATAGTAAATTTGAGTTAACTGTTAACTGTTAACCGTCAACCGTCAACATTATGCCGGTGCAACCGGAATTGATCTATTTGGCAATAGCCATCAATAGCCTAATTATTTATTAGACATCAACCGAATTTAAGTTTATTCTATAACTCGACAAGAGTGAAAGATCCTTTTTCGCAGATGTCTACGATCGAACAAACAAGCTTTTCCGTTTGGAGAACTTAAGAGCGTGGTAGATTTCAACAGAATACAGCGGTTGCATATGTCAAAAATTAACTTGCTCAAAAAAACAGGTGACAAAGCAAGTTTATCCCTTGCCATTTGGGAAAGCAAGGGTAATTTAAATCCAGAATCAGCAGGATTTAACCAACAGAAAAAAACTTCAAAAACGCCAAAAGTTAACCCAAAAACTAGCAATGTAGGTAAACGGATGCGCGTCTTTATTTCCGAACAAATGGCTTCTGTAAAAACTGCACCTCAAAAAACATCAATCCATGATTCTGTCCAAAAATCATCCTTGAAACTCAGCAAAATTTTGCCGTCTAAGATTGCAGGTTTGGGCATCCATCAAAAAATTGGTGGTGGGTATTTTCTAGCAATTGGAATTGGCTTTATTGGCTCCCTGAGCGGACTGGCGATTGCCGACTACTACCAAGGACAAGGATTAAAACAGCTCAATGACGCTCACATACAAGCGCAATTGCTCGGCAATTTTAAAGATGCAGCGCTGGCGGCACAATTGCAGGGAGCACAGCTAGATTCTTTTGTAGATAATTCCGCCAAGTTGAAACTGCAAGAAGAGCAGTTTGTCCAGAGTATTGTTAAGGCGAAAAATCTACGGTTACGCATAGAAAAATTTGCCGACAGCCAACCTGCTTGGCTGGCAGCAAAGCCAGAAGTTCTCAAAACTTTACTGCAAGATTGCACGCAAACTTTAGAATCCTACGCCGATACTCTCAGCTCAACTTTACAGCAAATCGGGCCGCAATTATCGCCGCCAGAGATAGAATCAACCCGCAAAATGCTCGCCACCGAAAGCGGATTAGGTGCACAAAAACTCGATAGCAACCTTCAGAAATTGAGCCAAATCCTCGATATTGCCCAGCAGCAAGAGCGACAAGGCGGTGAAGTGATGGAGGAAGCGCAAGGCATTGAAAAAGTCATAATTATGATGAGTATGCTGCTGTCGGTAGCAGTGGCGGGAATGGTGGCTTACCGCACCAGTAGGGCGATCGCCAAACCAGTCATCAGCGTCACTCAGGTGGCCGAACAAGTAGCTGCCGAGTCGAATTTTGATTTGCGAGCACCCGTCACCGGACAAGACGAAATAGGCTCATTAGCTGTGTCTCTCAATCACTTGATCGAGCGAGTTTCAGAACATACAAAAGAATTGGAACAAGCTAGGCAAGTCGCCGTCGCCGCTAACAGTGCTAAAAGCCAGTTTTTAGCAAATATGAGCCACGAATTGCGGACACCTTTAAACGCGATTATCGGTTACAGTCAACTACTTTTAGAAGATGCGAGGGATTCTGGGTGCAAGGATTTTGTTACCGACTTGGACAAGATTGAGAATGCCGGCACGCACTTGCTATCTTTGGTTAACGATATCCTCGATTTGTCAAAAATTGAAGCCGGAGGACTGAAACTGGAAATCCAGGAGTTTGATATCCAATCGCTGATTGAGAATGTGGCGAGTGCGACGAAACCGTTGGTAGGGAAAAATGGTAATGTTTTAGACATTGAGTGCGATCGAACTGCGGGCACAATGCACGCAGATTTCGGTAAATTGCGGCAGGTTTTGATGCACTTGCTGAATAATGCTGCTAAGTTCACCAAAAACGGTATGGTAAAAATCAGCGTCAGCCGCATTGATGGCACTGGAGAATCGAATGCAGCTAAGCAGTCGGATGTTGACAATTCAATAGCTGCCGACTGCACGAAATCGAGTTCGATTGCTTGTCCAGTTGCTAATGTTCAAGCATCAGATTGGATTTGCTTTCGAGTTAAAGATACTGGCATTGGAATGTCTCAGGAACAGCAGCACAAATTGTTTGAAGCATTCACCCAAGCTGATGGTTCGGCGACGCGCCAGTACGGCGGCACTGGATTGGGGCTGACAATTAGTCGCCACTACTGTCAGATGATGGGCGGGGAAATTTTGGTAGAAAGTGAGGAGGGAAAAGGGTCTGTTTTCACTGTCCGCATACCCGCCGGAAATAGTTAATCGTTTTTGGGTGAAGTATTTGGGCGACAATTTATGTTGCAAAGCTGTTGTTTTGTGTCCAAATGCTTTACTCTTGTCAGTGGGGGCGGGATATTTTATTTTTCCCAGATGTCTATTTAATTAAGTTGTTTTGATGCAGTTTATTACACAATTTTTAGTATTATTGTACTATTTGCAGGCTTCATTTATAATAATCATGTGTTGATTTTTTGCAAATTTGTTAAAATAAAAAACCTTTATTTAAGGATGTGGATTGAGCAATGATTGACTGTCTCAATGCTGCTCGCTACTTCATGATGAGATATTGTTAAGCTGTTCAGCACTTAAATTGGGTGTCAAAAAACAATAAAACTCTTGTGGGATGGGCTTCTAGCCAGTCCCGAATTTCCAATTTAAATGCGCGACAGCTTATCTGAATAAATAGTACAATTAAACTTACATACTTCTCGGAGATAACCACTATGCAAGTCACAACCGCAGAAATTATTTATCCTTCCAGCGACGGTCAGCCAATGGCAGAAAGCACAATTCAATACGAATTAATTGTCAAAATTAAAGCAGGTTGCGAATCGCTGTTTAAAGATGACCCAAACGTTTTTGTAGCCGCCGATTTACTCTGGTATCCGGTTGAGGGGAGAATAGATATTTCTCAAGCACCTGATACGATGGTGATATTTGGGAGACCAAAGGGCGATCGACTTTCCTACATACAATGTCGAGAGGATAATGTCACTCCTCAAGTCGTCTTTGAGATTCGCTCCCACAACGATCGCCAAACTAAAATGAATAAAAAACTTTCATTTTACCAGCGTCATGGAGTTGAGGAATATTACCTTTATGATCCTGAAAGAAATGAGTTGCAAGGTTGGCAAAGACTTGAGGGAAATTTAGAAGTTATTGAACCGATGGAGGGATGGATTAGTCCGAGATTGGGAGTGCGATTTGAATTGGGAGAAGATGGGTTAGAAATTTATCGGCCTGATGGCGAAAAGTTTATTTCCTATGCGGAATTAGAAGCAGAACGGGCATTAGACCGCCAGCGTCTACAACAAGAGGCTCAAAGGGCCGAACAAGCAGATCAAAGGGCCGAACAAGCAGATCAAAGGGCCGAACAAGCAGATCAAAGGGCCGAACAAGCCAATCAAATTGCTCAACGTTTAGCTGCTAAACTGCGCGAATTGAATATCGATCCAGATAGCATTTAACGAATAAATGCTCAGAAACCCGGTTTGTTTAAAAATCGGGTTTCTGACGATCGCGGTTTAAGTTGTCGCGCACTATAAGTTGTATATTTAGGGTGGGCGAGACACCCCAAAAAAGTTTGATTGTTTCTTAACATACAATTTAAATCCAGAACAGCTCAGGAATGAGAATTAAATAACTTCCACAAGTTTGTGGGATGTCCCGCCCGTCCATCCCACACTTAAATACCCAGCCTAAAAACTTCGCACTCAACTGTCAACTGTCAACTGTCAACTGTCAACTGTTAAGTAATCCTGTCCGCCCGATCGCCCTTCCCTCTCTTCTACGCACTAATCTCAAAAAATAGTATTAATCTATACCTAAAAATCCAATATCTAGGATTGTACTGAAAAAAATTGAAAAAGTTCCCAAGTTCCTGTAAAATAACCATTAATAAAAAATGATAGTGGCGATCGAAAGCGTTCCAACGCGAAAAATATCGCATACACACATTATATGTAGCAGTTTGACATAGAATGAGGTGAAACCTTGCAAAAATTAGCCAGTAAAGAAAAGCCGATCGACTCCGGGGAAAAATCCATAGCAGTCAATCTCCAAAAGGCTCAAACTTGGTACGATCGCGGCAACGCCCTAGAATCAATGGGACGGTTGTCAGCAGCCCTCGAATCCTGGGAAAAGGCGCTCGAATTTGAACCGAAATTTTATGAAGCCTGGTACAACAAAGGCGTAACCCTCAGAAAATTGGGACAGCTACCAGAAGCGATCTTAGCCTACAATAAATCCTTAAAAATCAAAGCAGACAATCCCGAAGCGTGGTATAATCGGGCCAACATTTTGCGGAAGCTAAACAGACTCTCCGAAGCGATCGCCTCCTACGAACAGGCGATCGAACTCAAGCCAGACTATCACGAAGCTTGGACGAACCGCGGCAACACCCTGGTCAACTTAGAAAAATTCTCAGAAGCGATCGCCTCCTACGACAAAGCCATAGCCATCAAAGCAGACTACTGCGAAGCTTGGTACAACAAAGCATTTGCCCTGAAAAATTCCAGCCAAAACACAGCAGCGATCGCCTCCTACGACAGGGCGATCGAACTCAAACCAGACTTGCATCAAGCCTGGTACAACCGCGGTTTAGCCCTAGCCGATGAAAAACTTTACCCCGAAGCCGTCGCCTCCTACGACAAAACCCTGCAACTGCGGCCAGATTCCCCCGAAGTCTGGAACAAACGCGGCACGGCGATCGCCCAAATGGGAAAATTTGAAAACGCGATCGCCTCCTGGGACAAAGCCCTCGCACTCAAGCCAGACGACAGCGAAACCTGGTACAACCGCGGCCTGGCTTTGGCTAACTTAAAACGCTTTGAAGAAGCAATCGCCTCTTGGGACAAAAGCTTAGAGTTGCAGCCAGACAACACCGAAGCCTACTATAATCGCGCCGTCGCCTTCAGAAAAATCCAACGATTTGCCGAGGCGATCGCCTCCTACGATCAAATCATCGCACTCAATCCCAACGATCCAAATCTTTACTACCAAAAAGCCTGCGTCTACGCCCTAGAAAAAGCAGCAGGCGATCAAAAGAATAATCCCGAAGCTGTAGCAACCAGCATCCAGAAAGCGATCAAAAATCTATCAAAGGCGATCGAACTAAATCCGGAAAAATACCGGAAACTATGCCAGAATGACTCTAAATTGCGTACAATACGGGAAGAAGTGCGGTTTTTAGCTTGATTTCAGGGTAGCAATGATTGATGGATACCGATGCCGCACTGCAACCTTTGTAGGCAAAACAGCACCACAAACCCCAATCATGCAAACCCTAGACAAAACTCAAGCAAAATTCGCTCAACTCGCAGCCCATCTCAGAGAAGTTACCGACATCGAATCAGCCTCGTCATTGCTGCACTGGGATCAGGCGACTTATATGCCCGCCAAAGGTGCAACTGCCAGAGGCCGCCAGTTGGCTACACTCAAACAAATATCCCACGAAAAATTTACCGATCCAAAAATCGGCGAACTTCTAGAAGACTTGCGTTTCTACGAACAAACTCTCCCCTACGACTCCACCGCAGCCAGCCTGATCCGCATCGCCCGCAGAGATTACGATCGCGCCGCCAGAGTCCCCGCCACCTTCATGTCCGCACTCTGCCGCCACCAAGCCGACTGCTACGAAGTTTGGGCCACAGCCAAAGCAGCAAACAACTTCGCAGCCGTCGAACCCTATCTCGAAAAAACCCTAGAATTAAGCAGGCAGTACGCCGACTTTTTCCCCGGATACGAACACATCGCCGATCCTTTGATCGATCGTAGCGACTACGGCATGAAAGTATCCCTGCTGCGCCCGCTGTTCGCCCAACTGCGTCAAGAATTAGTGCCGATAGTCGAAGCCATCACCTCCCAACCTCCCGCCGACGACTCCTGCTTGCACCAAAAATTCTCAGAATCCCAACAACTAGAATTCACCCGCACAGTCGTACAACGCATGGGGTACGACTTCCACCGGGGACGGCAGGACACCACCCTGCACCCCTTCATGACCAACTTCTCCATAGACGACGTGCGCATCACCACCCGCGTCTACGAAGATCACCTCGATCAAGCCCTCTTCAGCAGCATCCACGAAGCCGGGCACGCCCTCTACGAACTCGGCAATTCATCGGAATTTGAAGGCACACTTCTCGCCGGTGGCATTTCCTCCGGCGTGCACGAAAGCCAGTCGCGACTTTGGGAAAATTTAGTCGGGCGGAGTCGCGGTTTTTGGCAGTGTTTTTACCCGCAACTACAAAAAGTATTTCCGCAGCAGTTGGGCGCAGTATCCCCAGACGCATTTTACCGGGCAATTAACAAAGTCTCGCGATCGCTCGTCCGCACCGACGCTGACGAAGTAACCTACAACCTCCACGTTGCCATCCGCTTTGACCTAGAATTGGCAATGGTAGAGGGCAAACTAGCCGTCCGTGATCTACCCGAAGCCTGGAACGATCGCTATAAAACTGACCTCGGCGTTGTCCCCGCCACCGACAGTGATGGTGCGATGCAGGATGTTCACTGGTATGTGGGGACGATCGGCGGAATGTTCCAAGGTTACACCCTCGGCAACTTGATGAGCGCTCAATTCTACGAAACCGCACTCAAAAACCATCCCTCCATTCCCGCACAAATCGAACAGGGCAATTTCAGCGTACTCCACGACTGGCTCAAACAAAACATCTACGAACACGGCCGCAAATACACTGCCGTCGAATTGATCGATCGCGTCACCGGTTCACCTTTAACTATCGATCCGTTTGTTCGCTACATCCGCCACAAATACGGCGAATTTTATGTCATTTGAGGGATAGCAATTTCCGATTGCAGACTTTAAAATGAGATTAAAAAAAGTAGGCGCCTAAAAAAAAGGGTGGTACTAATACAGTATCGCCCTCTTTTTTTAGGAATGAGAATCAAATAACTTACACAAGTTTGTGGGGTGTCCCGCCCGCCCTTTTTGGACGGACTTTTCTGGCCCATCCCACAATAACAATAAAAATTGTAAGTTATTTAATTCGCGATCCTTAGACTAAAATCCAAAATCTCAAATAAGGGAGTATCTATGTCTGAACTCTTTCAAGCTGTTATTGCCAGCGACGAAAAAACCGACTTGCGGCAGTTTGCCAGCGATTTGCGGGCTTTAGGAAACAAATATTTGCTGCGAAACGACATAGTTAGCGCTTTTGCCGCCTACTGCACCAAATACGAAAAGCCCGAACACTTCCATCAATCTTCCCATTTAAGCAAACTGATTTACTACGTTCAGGAAATTATTATCGAAGAAGGCAGCCTTTGCGTCCTGCTGCGACCAAAAATTGCGACAATGGAAATAGTGCGAGTTAGAGACGACTTGACACTGGAGCCGATGACAGTGCAAGAATTGCTCGACGTGCGCGATCGCTTCGTCAACCATTTTCACCCCCAAGAAGGCGACATCCTCGAACTAGATTTCGGCCCGTTTTACGACTATTCCCCGTCCATTCGCGACCCCAAAAACATCGGCAAAGGAGTACAATTCCTCAACCGATATATGTCCAGCAAACTGTTTCAAGACTCCAAACAGTGGCAGGAAACTCTGTTTGATTTCTTGCGCATTCACCGCTACAACGGCGTACAATTACTAATTAACGATCGCATAAAATCCCAAGAACAACTTTCAGAACAAGTCAAAAAAGCCCTCACCTTTGTCAGCCAACTTTCTGAAGATGAACCCTACGAAAGATTTCGGTTCGTCCTGCAAATGATGGGTTTGGACGCAGGTTGGGGAAATACCGCAGCCCGCGTTCAAGAAACCCTAGGAATTCTCGACGAATTAATCGATTCCCCCGATCCGCAAACCCTAGAAGCATTTATTTCTCGCATCCCGATGATTTTCAAAATCGTCCTAGTTTCTCCTCATGGCTGGTTCGGCCAAGAAGGAGTTTTGGGGCGACCGGATACGGGTGGCCAGGTAGTTTATGTGCTCGATCAAGCGAAGAATTTAGAGAAACAACTGCAAGAAGACATTCATCTTGCCGGTCTCGATATTTTAGGCGTAAAACCTAAAGTAATTATTCTCACCAGGTTAATTCCTAACAGCGACGGCACGCGCTGCAACGAACGTTTGGAAAAAGTTCACGCCACCGAAAATGCTTGGATTTTGCGGGTTCCCTTCCGGGAGTTCAATCCCAAATTGACTCAAAATTGGATTTCGCGGTTCGAGATTTGGCCTTATTTGGAAACTTACGCGATCGATGCCGAAAAAGAACTGCTGGCTGAGTTTCAGGGGAAGCCAGATTTAATTATTGGCAACTATTCTGACGGCAATTTGGTAGCATTTTTGCTGTCGCGCAAACTCAAAGTTACTCAGTGCAATATTGCCCACGCACTGGAAAAATCTAAATATTTGTTCAGCAATCTCTACTGGCAAGAATCCGAGGAAAAATACCATTTTGCGATGCAATTTACTGCCGATCTTATTGCGATGAATGCAGCTAATTGTATTGTCAGCAGTACCTATCAAGAGATTGTCGGCAAACCCGATAGTGTCGGGCAGTACGAGTCCTACAATTGTTTTACCATGCCGGATTTGTATCACGTTGTGAACGGCATTGAACTGTTCAGCCCTAAATTTAACGTCGTGCCGCCGGGAGTCAACGAAAGCGTATATTTTCCCTATACGCGGATCGAAGACAGGGTGCAGGGCGATCGCGATCGGCTTAACGAACTGCTGTTTACCCTAGAAGACCCGGAACAAGTCTTCGGAACACTCGACGACCCCCAAAAGCGCCCCTTATTTTCGATGGCCAGGCTCGATCGTATTAAAAACATGACCGGCTTAGCAGAATTGTTTGGCAAAAGCCAGGAATTGCAACAAAAATGCAACTTAATTCTAGTAGCTGGCAAGCTGAGAGTCGAAGACACTGAAGACTACGAAGAAGCCGAAGAAATTAAAAAGCTTTACACAATTATCGACCAATACAACCTGCACGGTAAAATTCGCTGGCTGGGAGTGAGACTTTCCAAAAGCCTGTCCGGCGAAATCTACCGGGTAATCGCCGACGGCCAAGGTATATTTGTGCAGCCAGCCTTATTTGAAGCTTTCGGCTTGACAATTCTCGAAGCAATGATTACCGGCATTCCCACTTTTGGGACGCAGTTTGGCGGCCCGCTGGAAATCATTCAAGACGGGGTAAATGGGTTTTATATCAACCCGACCAACCACGAGGAAACTGCTCAAAAAATTCTAGATTTTTTCTCGAAATGCGAAAATAATCCTAACTATTGGTATGAAATTTCTACGCGAGGAATTGACCGAGTTTACAGCACGTATACGTGGAAAATTCACACCACCAAACTGCTGACGCTGGCCCGGACTTTCGGTTTCTGGAACTACTCGTCCAAAGAAAACCGCGAAGATATGCTCCGCTACATAGAAGCGCTGTTTTATCTGATTTACAAGCCGAGGGCCAAGGCTTTATTGGCAGAGCACGCGAAACGATAAGTGGCAAGTTTTGCTTGATCTGGCTGGGGCCGGTTGAAACCAATTCCCGTTGTATCGGAATTAATCTTACCCGAAATCAGGACACGGCGAGTGCCTTAGTCCCTACAATTGAGCGCGGTAAGGAAACGGCATCTTGAGTGTCCTTTATATCATTCCGGCGCAGCCGGAATTGATATGAGACTTTGCCTCTGGTCAATAAACTTTGTACAAAACCTCTTTGTAAAGATTTATGAATGAAAGCAGGTTTTGTACAATCGGAGTTAAGCTAATACCAATTCTGAAAAGTATTGCTACATATAAATTGTATGCAGATATCTGTATAGACATGGTAATCCTCTGTCCGGTGAGGAAAATTATGGCTTTCAATAATTGGGATAAGATCGATAATTGTAACAACACTTTTTTGAATTGGTATAAAAAAACTGGTTTCTAGCTTTGGTAACGAAACATTTCGGAATCAACCCGGTTTCTAATGAGTAGTGCGAACTCGTCCGTACTTCTAACTGTCTCCATTACCGAACTTCTAAATAGCTGGAGAGATACTTCTCAGAAAGCGATCCGGGTAATACAATTAGATTGAGAAACATGAAAATAGCCAAATCTTATCAAACCTCACCAACAGGATGAAACTTATGCGTGTAACTACTGTTACAATTTTTAGCTTGCTAGCTCTGCTCGCTCCCGGATTGACCAAAAAGGCAGCAGCAGCCTTCGACTCCAAACCGTTTGTGCAGGAACAATACCGCAGAGACTTTGCAGCTCCTGCCGATCCGGGTGCGTTGGCACAGCCGGATGCGAATTCCCGAGGAGATATGTTTAATAAGCCTTTTTACGCGGGCGAGCAAAAGCCTGTGAGAAAGGAAAAAACTATCTCGGCGGGAGCAGACGGGCCAGAAGTTGCCGCTATACAGCAGCGGTTGCAAGTTCACGGTTTGGCGATCGGGACGATCGACGGTTCCTATGGTTCTCGCACCACATCGGCTGTCAGTGCTTTTCAGCAATCTAAGCAGTTGAAGTCAGACGGGATCGTAGATAAAGACACTTGGACTGCTTTAGCAGCGGAGCCGCCGCAGCCAGCTTCTGAGAGTTTGCAGAGCAATGCTCCAACTCAGAGCAATGCTCCAATTCAGAGCAATGCTCTAACTGAAAAGAACGATACTGTTGCGAGCGATCGTAGAACGGCTCTAACTAAAGGCGCTGCCGGTTCCAAGGTGAAGACGCTACAGGTGCGTTTGGAAATGCAGGGTTACGATCCGGGCCCGATCGACGGCATTTTTGGCGCTCGCACTGCTACGGCTGTCAAGAGCTTTCAGGAGTCTAAGAGTTTGACGGCTGACGGCGTGGTGGACGAAATTACCTGGAAGGCGATCGGGCAAAGCTAAGTGAGGAGTTAAAAATAGGGAAAATTGCTGTGGCAATAACTCATCCGTGAACCCGGTGTCAAAAAAAACCGGGTTTCTCGATGTTGACGGATGCTCTGTTGTGTGTTAGAGTAGTCGAATGTCTAAATGCGGATATGGCGAAATTGGCAGACGCGCCAGATTTAGGTTCTGGTTCCGAAAGGAGTGAAGGTTCAAGTCCTTTTATCCGCATAGCATCTAATGCTTTATGGCTACGCCATAAAGCCGTCTCACTCAATCTCTAATTTCGATTTCCCCCCATATTTGGCTCACTCTTGCAGATTATGTACGGGTAGTCAGAAACCGGGTTTTTACCGAGAATACGCGTTACAGTCGTATAAACTCGAAAAAACCCGGTTTCTTGGATTTGGCGCGGGTAGTCAGAAATCGCTTCACCAACAGGGCGCTGATGACGCTGAGTTACTGCGGAATTATCCAGGTTTGTCGGGTTTCGATTTAAAGAATGCTTGGCGTTATGACGATCGCCACCGCGAACAAATCGATCGCATTATTGTTTCCCATCAAACCGATGATTGAAGGGGTGAGAC
>JAJAYT010000297.1 GCA_026786085.1 Microcoleus sp. CAN_BIN18
ACGCATCTAAATCTTATGTTAGCATAATCTGGTATATTGGAGAATAATTCTTGATTACCGACAAAACATTTAATCAGAGTTCGTTCTTATGAAACTCAAACCTAAAATTACCATTGCTGACCATTTTGCCGACTTAGAAGACCCAAGAATTGAGCGGACGAAACATCATTAATTAATTGATATTATCACGATCTCAATTTGTGCAGTGATTTGCGGTGCTGATACATGGGTGGATCTCGAAAGTTACGGGCGAGCTAAACACGAATGGTTAAAGAAAATTTTAGAATTGCCGAATGGTATACCGAGCCATGACACAATTGCGAGAGTATTTTCTCGTCTCAAACCGGAGCAATTTCAAAAATGTTTTTTGAGTTGGATTCAATCTATTAGCTGCTTCAATCCAGGAGAAGTAATCGCAATTGATGGCAAAACTCTTCGCCATTCTTACGATCGGGGAGGAGACAAAAAAGCGATTCATATGGTCAGTGCTTGGGCGACCAGTCAAAGATTAGTTTTAGGACAAGTTAAAGTTGATAAAAAATCCAATGAAATCACAGCTATTCCGGCTTTACTCAAAGTATTAGAATTAAACGGAAGCATTGTCACGATTGATGCGATGGGCTGTCAAAGGTCAATTGTGAAGTCAATTGTCGAACAAGGAGGAGATTACGTAATCACCTTAAAAAATAATCAGCCATCCCTATATGCCAGAGTAGAAGCGTTATTTAAACAAGCAATTAGGCAAGGATTTTGTGGCTTTACACATACAGCTTATTCGACCAAGAAAGAGAGTAATCATGGTCGCTTAGAAATACGACATCACTTAATGTTAAGTGATATAAAAGAGCTAGTTGACCCCGAGAATAAATGGGAGAAACTTGACAGTATAGGCATGATAGAATCCGTGCGAATAGTGAAGGGAAAAACAAAAGAGTGAAACTCGCTATTACATTAGTAGTTTACCAAACAATGCTCAAAAATTTGGTGAATCCGTCCGCAGTCATTGGGGTATCGAAAATTCCTTACATTGGGTGTTAGATGTAGGTTTTCGCGAAGATGATTGTCGGATAAGAAAAGATAACGCTCCGCAAAATTTTGCCATTCTTAGACACATCTCCCTCAATCTTTTGAATCAAGAAAAAACTTCAAAAACTGGAGCAAAGAATCAGCGACTTCGAGCCGGGTGGGATGATGACTATTTGACTAAGATTCTCGCTGTTTCAGTTAACTAAATTTTCGCAAACAACTCATTGCTAACTATTATACAACTTGCAAACAGTGGTTGTCAGCTTTTTATTGTCTCAAAAATGGCAGTAAGTAAAAACTAGCATTAATCAGTTCCTTTTTTCTCTAAAAACTCATTATAAAGTGTATTCATAGCTTCTAATAATGGTAAATTTCTATTAAAATATACTCACCACTGGTGAACAGTGTTCAATAAGATGCGTTCCCCCTGCGAATCCTCTCAAAGCCTATAAAGAGCAGGCTCTACAAGAATTATGGCAGAGATATAATTAATTAACAATTCCTGAATCTCCCCATCGCCAAATCTAAAATCCTTCGACGCTGGCGCTCACGGCGAAGTCTCAAATCTCAATTCTCAACCCGTACCTCCAAAAACCTGAGAAAGGCTATTTAACAGTTGACAGTTGACAGTTGACTTCGGAGTGCGAAGTTTTTAGGCAGGGGATTTAAGCCCCTGCCTAAAAACAATCCACCTAAAGGTGGGGCTTAAATTCCCTGTGCTTTGGTTATTATAATATTTCTAACAGATATTTCCAGGTTAACCTCGACAGTGAGGAAGCGCAAGCACGCTTAGAAGAATGCTTGTCTAAACTTAAACAGCCTAGTTTTTTCGGGTTTGCCTGGATTTTTTCAAGCTGCTTTCTCTAGAGAGAAGGTCTCGATCGAATTAGCAGATGAGTGAAGACGATGCGTCAACTATTTGTACAAGTTCCTCGGGGTTCTGGAAAAACAGTTTTAGAGATAGCGAAAGCCTGTAAAGGCACGAACTTAGCACAAATTGAAGCGACGGGAGTCGATCGAGGGCTGGATCTGGTGCTGATCCACGTTTCTAATGGCGAGGTTGAGGAACTTCTCGAAAAACTGGAAGATTTCCCGGACTTAAGTGTTACTCTGCTTCCCACAGGTGTGATGGCGCTGCATCCCCCAGCCAATGCCGCTGCGGAGCAAGTTACCAATGTTGAGGAGCGCAGCCCGATCGAGATTTTTCTGTCTGGTTTGCAGAGTACAGGTTCTTGGAAAGGATTTCTCAGCTATGCCTTTTTCGCGGGAATCATTGTTTGGATTGGTTTATACACTAATACCAGCTACCTGCTAGTTGCCGCCATGTTGCTGGCTCCGTTTGCAGGGCCTGCCATGAATACCGCCTTGGCTACGGCAAGGGGCGATCTCAAACTCTTGGGGCGCAGCATTTTACGCTACTTTGCGGCCCTGGGCGTCACGATCGTTACCACGGGATTGTTGAGTTTGATTCTGCAACAGCAAAGCCCCACCAGCTTGATGATTGATGGCAGCCAAATTTCCTCGGTATCGGTGCTGATTCCCCTTGCAGCCGGAGCCGCCGGAGCGCTATCCCTGGTTCAGTCCGATCGCAGCAGCTTGGTGTCAGGAGCCGCTACCGGAATGCTGGTATCGGCTTCGCTAGCTCCCCCTGCTGGTTTGATTGGCATGGGGGCGGCAATTGGTCGTTGGGATCTGGCCATCAACGGCGTGTTTTTACTGTTGTTACAACTCGGCGGCATTAATTTAGCGGCGGCTTTGATGTTTCGTCTGTTTGGGCTATCGACTCAAGGAACTCGCTACGTGCGGGGGAAACGCGGTGTGTTCCCGGTGGCGGTGGGAGTTAGCGCGATCGTACTCACGGCATTAATCATCTGGCAATTTTCCAATTCGCCTAACCTCCAGCGTTCTAGTCTCGCTCAACGGGCAAATTCTCAAGTGCAGCAGGTTGTAAAGCAAAGCAATTTAGCCAAGCTGGTAGAATCCAACGTTCGCTTCACCAGAGCCGACAATCCGGGGGATGATATTTTGTTATGTCAAGTCTACGTTCAGCGTCAGCCCCAAGTCACGCGATCGGCTCAACAAATTCGCGCCGATCTCACCAAGGCCATCCAAACTCGCTTGTTGCAGGAAGATTTTAAGGCAACACCATTGGTAGATGTCACCGTGTTAGAAGCCCCTCCGATCTAGCCTTTCTCAAAAAGGTGAAAAATCAGTCGATTTTAGATTTCAGATTTTAGATTTTAGATTGAGGGAGTAATGTCAAGTCCGGTAGACTGACAACGATAAAATTGGTTCGTAGTGCGGACTTCAGTCCGCAAAATGGAGCGGACTAAAGTCCGCACTACGAACCGATCGAATCTAGTTAACCAAAAAATCAACTACCATTCTGGGCCAGCGGCAAAGTAAACCAAAAAATCGCCCCAGCACCGGGACTGCTAATTACCCCAATTTCCCCGCCGTGAGCGCCAATAATTTGCCTGCAAAGATATAAACTCAAACCCAAACCCACCGAGTGTCGGGATTGATAACCCCTCACATAAAGGTCAAACAGATGCTCGCAATGTTCCGGCAATATTCCCACCCCGTCATCTTCAACCGTACAGTAAATCATGCTATTTCGGGAATTAGTAATTGGGAATTGGTAATCTGTAATCGGTAATTTTTCTATATCCTGTTTCGTTTTGCTTTGATTAATTTTGATTTGTTTTGCCGTTATTATTTGAGCGGAAACCGTTAAATTTAGTCCGGGCATATTGTGTTTCAAAGCATTAGAAATTAAATTAGAAAACACGCGCCACAACTGAGTAGTATCAGCATTCACGGCGGACAAATCATCCGGCACTAAATTTTTAAAAGTAGCTTGAGCCTCATTCATTAAAGGCTCCAAATCAGCCGCCGCCGCTTCCACTACCGCTCTCAAATCTACCCGATCGCAGTGCAGAAACAAACCGCCCAATTCTCCGGCGTGAATTTCTAACAGCGAATTTATCAACCGCAACTGCTGCTCGCTACCTTGAATCATCCGATCCAAAACAGAACGGGGAATTGCGATCGAATCTCCTGTTTTTGTTTGCCAATTCTTCAGCACCATTAACATTCCCGCTACCGGGTTTCGCAAGTCGTGAGAAAGAGCGTGAATAAACAATCGCTGCGATTCTTGTGCCTGTTTCCGCTGCGTGATATCCTCAACTAAACCCTCATAATAAAGCAAGGAACCGCTGCTATCTCGTACTGCCCGCGCTTTCTCGGAAATCCAGACAATACTGCCGTCACAGCGGTAAATTTTAGATTCAAAATCCGAGACTGTGGTGCTTTCCGCGATCGATCGCAAAAACTGATTTCTGCGAACCGGATCGACGTACAACTGCCGCTCGATATCAGTAAACTTGGCCGTCACCTCTTCGGGAGAATCGCAGCCGTAAATCCGCGCCAAAGCTGGATTTGCCGTAATATAGCGGCCGTCGGGAGTGCTTTGAAAAATTCCCTCGCCGGCATTCTCAAAAATACTGCGATACTTCGCCTCCGCCACCTCCAATTGTTGGTAAGCAGATTCCAACTCGCGCTTGGTACTAAACTCAGTCCGTTGGAGAGATTCATACCAATAAACCGACAAATCGCAAATCAAACAAAACCAAAATAAATACAAGTAAAACCCGCTCAATCTAAAAGCAGTATACCTAGCCAAACTTAGATTTAAAACCAAATTTATGCCGATATGGCAGCACAAAACGCCGAGTTGAGAAATCAGATGTAAGCGCCAGCGGACAGGTATCAGCGTAGCTTGGGTGAGAAATGCTAAACTCCAGGTTAGAATAGGTAAGTCCCCGACTTTTGCGGCGGCTAACCCAATCTGTACAAGGACTGTCAACGACCACGAAAAACCCAAAAACAGTAAACCGGGATAGCGTTTGCCGATCGCAGTTTTTTGCAGCAACAAACAAGTCAGCAAACCCAATTCTACAGCAGCGCTCGTGTACAAATAAACAATTTTAAACTCCCGGGGAGCGAAGATTGCTTCGCCCAGGAGATAGACAATGATTGTGAAGGCAAAAAAAATGGCAATTCCCACAGCAGGGCGCAGCCGATCGCGCAGGAAGCGATTGCGCCACTCCTCGTAAACCGTTAATTCCTCAATTGATTTTTTATGGCCAGGATAATTCATAACTGACTGTAGGGTGCGCAGTGCGCACGTTAGCCCTAAATGTTGACAACAGGTAGCGAAAACCAGAAAGTCGAGCCACTTCCGGGAGTGCTTTCGACACCGATCGAGCCGCCGTGAGCTTTGATAATTTGCCTAGAGAGGTACAATCCTAAACCCAGCCCTGTTAATTGTCGGCTATTCGGGTCTTCAACGTAAAGTTCAAACAGAGATTCCTGCTGTTTGGCGCTGATTCCCACTCCATTGTCTGTTACAGTACAGCGAATCATTTTTACGGTGACTTCGGGCAATTCGTCGCCGATATTGCCAATTTGACTCTGATAGCGGGGCAGTTGGCAACTACCGTCGAGGTGAAATTTGGTCTGGATTTCTTGATGTTTATCGGTGGTGTCGAGCATCCCAGGACGATCGCCCTCCTGAGAGGAGAGTTTAGGGATACAGCGGGCGATCGAAGTATTTTTGGATCTTAAAACCTGTAAATTTTCTTCATTAATTAGCGCTGATTCAACTTCAATTACCTCGGCTTTCAAAGTGATATTAACTCCCGGATGATTGTGTTTGATCGCATTAGTCAGCAGATTTTCTAGCACCCGTTGCAAGTGTTTGCTATCGGCATTTACTCTGGGCAAATCTGTCGGTATTTCCTGAGTTAAAGTTGCTTGATTCTTTACCAGAATTAGTTCTAAATCGGCAACAATTCGGGAAGTCAAAGACTGCAATTCCAGCGGTATAGTATTGAGGAAAATACCTTGAACCTCGCTAGCGTGAGCGTCCAGCAGGGCATTAACCATAGTCAACTGGTGTTCACTACCCTGAACGATCCGCTGCAAGATCGATCGCGAAACCGGAACATCCTGTAGAGATTCACAGGACGATTTGTTGAGCAAATTTTTCAGCAGTATTAACATTCCCATAACTGGAGTGCGGAGATTGTGAGAAACTGCGTGCAAAAATAAGTCTTTGAGGCGGTTGCTTTCTTGCAGTTCGTGCATTTTTTGCTGTAGTTGGCGGGTGCGTTCCTCGACTTGAGATTCTAGGTTGGTATTCAGGGCTTTTACCTGCTGCAAAAGTTGGGCTTGCTGGAGGGCGATCGCCACTTGGGTAGCGAGTTTTTCTAACAAATCAATTTCAAATTCCTGCCACTGGCGGGGCCCGGAGCACTGGTTGACGGCCAAGATCCCGAATAATTCATCGCCGAGGACGATCGGCACATTTAACGTCGCTCGAATTTGATAGTCGCTGTAGCATTTAGCAACGACATCCCTAACTTGGACGCTAGCAGTATCGGAAATCGATCGGGCGCGGTTGTTAGCATAAAATGTCCTCAAGTATTCGATCTGGCTCTCGTCAGCCAGCACCCATCCCAAAATCGATCGGCATTCGGCACTCACAGACTCAGCCACAATTTTACCGTACACCCGTCTAGCAAGATGTACTTCGCCCGCTGTCATAATGCCGATGAAGGCGCGGTCAGCCTTGAAAAACTGGCGGACTTCCGCAACAGTAGTATTGAGAATGGCTTCGAGGTCGAGGGAGTGCCGAATTCGCAAGGCGATTTCTGATAGCAAGCGATCGCGATCGGACGATGCTCGCAAAGCCGCTTCGGAGCGGTGGCGTTCGGTTACATCTTGGACTGTGGCGGCGATGACGTTGGAGTTAATTGCCGACTGTTCGCAGACAGTGCGAACTTTCCCATCGGCAAGTATGATCCGGTAGTTAATGCAATAGGGTTTGCGCTCAAACATTGCTTGACATTGCGATCGAGCTACCAATTGCCGGTCTTCTGGATGTACCGCCTCCAAAAAAACGGATGGTGTCGGTTTGACAGTTCCTGGAACCAAGCCCAAGAGCCGATAAAGTTCGTCCGACCACTGTAATTCTAGATTGGGTGTCAGTTGTTCGGGTGATTTCTGAAAGTGCTCAGTTGCTTCGGAAGCAGTGCAATTTAGATCCCAATTACCTAACCCAGCGATGCGCTGGGCGTTAGCCAGACTAGCTTCGCGATCGCGCAACATCGCCGCCGTGCGACGCACCTCCACCAGGGCTTGCTGACGTTCTGCGACGGCGGCGGCCAACATCAGGGCGACAAGGGCGATCGTACCGGTAAAAGCTTGTAAAAATAACACTGCCTGTTGGAGATTATCGCTTTTTGCCAAAAACGGGCCTTCTCCCTGCACCGTTCCCAAAATTGCGATGTAAGAGACGATCGAGTAAGCAAAAATTGCTCCAGACGACTGAAACCGCAAAGCAGCCCAAACTATCAAAGGAAAAGGCAGATATTCCAGCGGATACAGAGCGCTCGCCTCCTGTGTTTTTGAGCAGAAAACCAGCCAGCTAAAGCTCAGTAATAAAGTCAGCCATAGAACTATTTCTGCATAATTAACAATTAAAAATCTCAGATTAAAGTAGTTGTTGGTTGCTGGAGATGTGCTTGAATAATTGGGAATTGGAAATTGGGAATTGGAAATTGGTAATTGGTATTTTGTCCAATTGAAAAATGTTCTAAAATTTGAAATAGTCGAGGGTTTTATCTCAGATTTTATATTGTCAACAACAGGCAAGATGCCTGTGCCACCAGAAAATTTATCTTTTATACCATTATCAAGAACAGGCAAGATGCCTGTGCCACTAGAAAATTTATCTTTTAGACCATTTTCAAGCACAGGCAAGATGCCTGTGCCACCAGAAAATTTATCTTTTATACCATTATCAAGAACAGGCAAGATGCCTGTGCCACTAGAAAATTCATCTATTGTAGAACAGGCATCTTGCCTGTTCCTAAACAAGTAATTAATAACGCTTAAACATCTCAGTTTTATGGGAAATTTAAAACTGGCAATAGCGTGGTTCAAAGTCAGCAAGACTGGCGTTACAATCAAAATTCCCATCCCATCTCCGAGCCAGGTAGTCCACCAGTTGCGAGAGAAATTGCTCCACTGAGCCCAACCAAAAATCGATGAGCCCAAGTTGCCGAGGGTAGAACCGAGGAAAGTAGACCCGATGACAGCACCCACCACCAAACCCATTACATCTTGCAATCGATCGAGCTTCGTCGAAAATCCACTCCGCCTCAGCGCCGATTCTCCCACTAAAGCTTGCACGGTGACGCTAAAGGCTGATGTAACTATGACGGCGGAGGGTATACCCGCAGTAGAGTTTAACAGCACCGAACCGACGGCAATTCCTGGCCACATCCGCCGTCCTCGCAGCAGCATTGCCGCCAGGGCGATACCAGCGGGTGGCCACACCGGGGAGGCTTCGGCTTTCACCAGTCCCAGTATCGACACTGCGAGTTTTCCGGTGATCAAGTAAGCCAGAGCGAGGATGCCGGTGTGCAGAAGCAATCGAGTGTGGCGGTTGAGCAGTTTCATGTTTAGGTGCGATCGAATCCTCCATTGCTGTTAATTTAGGCTGGTGTCGGGCGATCGAACTTCCTGCTGTCGAATCACCTGACTGGGGGAAGGGGAGAAGGGGAGAAGGGGAGATGGGGAGATTGGGAAAATCTTCCTTCTTCCTTCTTCCTTCTTCCTTCTTCCTTCTTCCTTCTTCCTTCCTTCTTCCTTCTTCCTTCTTCCTTCTTCCTTCAATTAAAATCCAAAAGCCCGCTTACCATCCGGCTTAGTAGTCAGCCAATTTGTCTTAGCGGTGGCGAGTTGTTCCTCGCTAACTGTAGCGTCTGTCAGATTCGCGCCGCACAAATTCGCGCCCCGCAAATTCGCCTTGCTCAAATAAGCACCCGTCAAGTCAGCACCTCGGAAATCCGCACCTTCAAAATTCGCAGTGCTGCAATAAGCTTCAGTCAAATTTGCTCCTCGTAAATTCGCCTTAATTAACCTCGCGTGACCCAAATTAGCCCCCGACAAATCCGCTGCTTGCAAATTTGTCTTCACCAACCTAGCCTGATAAAAATTACTCCCCGCCAACTGCGATTTTTGCAGTTGCAAACCCGATAGTTCGCAGTCAGCAAAATCGCGTTTACCTTTAAAATATGCTGCTCGCAAGCTGTTAACGTCCCACTTAACAACAGATTTCGTTAGCCTTGACCCTGCTGCATTGCCATTGGAAAATGCGGCAGTCCCGAAAGTTCTGCCGGACTCTGCTAGACTGCGGGCAATTCTCGGCTGTATCCCCGTGTTTTCGTGCTGGGTGAATGAACTTCTACTGCGGATACTTTGCTTTGTCGATCGCAAATCTTGCTCGGTTTTGCTCTGGGGCGAGGGCCACGAAGTAGCCTCACCGTTAAATATCGTCGGTTCTTCAACTGTGCGACTAGACCCGTTAAATTGAGTTGCCAAGCCCTCGCAAAGGTCTGCGTCTTCAAATTCGCCATTCACAGCTTTGACGACATCTGCTGCGGATTGAAAGCGATGACTGACGATCGGCTTCAGCATCTTATCAAGAATCCGCACAAAATTTGGGCTTACCTGAACGTGCGGCTGCCAAACAATTTCGCCGGTTACTGCATCAAAATCTAAATCCTTGGGCGACTTTCCCGTCAATAAGTACAAGCAAGTCATGCCCAAGGCATAGATATCGCTAGCAAATATCGGCCGTAGCGCCATTTGTTCCGGGGGAGCAAAACTAAATGTGCCGACTGAAAATTTCGTGTTGGCAGTTTGGTCAGTAGAGTCTAATAATATTGTTTGACTGACTTGATCTTTTACAGCTCCGAAGTCAATCAGAACTAAGTGATTGTCTTGAACTCGGCGAATAATATTTGCGGGTTTGATATCTCTATGAATTACTCCTTGGCTGTGGATGTATTGCACCACTGGCATAATTTCTAATAGAAAATTTTTAACGTCCGATTCATTGAAACGACCTGATTGTTTGACCTCTTGTTTCAAAGTCGAGCCTTTAACATACTCTTGAACTAAGTAAAATTGCTGTTCGGTTTCAAAATAATCTAACAGCCTCGGTACTTGCGGATGGTCGCCCAGTTGACCGAGGGTTTTCGCCTCTCGCTTGAATAATTCCCGTGCCATTTCTAAAACTCGTGGCGACGAACTACTGGGTCGCAGTTGCTTGACCACGCAACTCGGTTGACCGGGCAAAGAGATGTCTTTTGCCAGAAATGTAGCCCCAAAACCTCCTTGTCCTAACGGTTCAATGACTTGATAGCGAGCGCGCAGCAATAACCGCGCACCGCACGCTTGGCACTGAATAATAGAGTCAGCAGGATTTTGAGGATGTGGACAGCCCGGATTTACGCAGTAGCTCATGTTGATTGAGAGTGCCTATATTTTTCTAATCTTGCCAGCGTTGCTCGACGGCACAAACTCCCTGTTCCTGCTTCTGCTAGAAATACTTATCTATCAGTTGCTGACGGGCGGTGCGTCCAGTTCCGAATTGGAATTGCACCTAAGTCTTTTAGGCCGATATCTTTTCCCTATTTTAATTATCTCGCTGCTGTGAGTTTTTTCGGTTGATTATCCTTGAAGATAGTTTAAAGACTTGCTAAAGTTGTCCTTTTTTGTGTAAAGTCTTTCTACACTTAGGTGTTTTTGGCGCTGCTAGATGTTTCTAGCATACCTCATTATCTGAATGAGAATGTTACTCATCCCCCAGCAGCGATCGACCTGAGTGACCTATCGCTCATTTGTGCTTTTCTATACCATATTATTGACAAAATTACAATAAGTGTGGTAGAGACAGCTTTTTCAAATAAATTCTGGGACAGCGAGTGTGAAAGCGCACTGGCGCAGACTAATGACTAATAGCTACAGAGCACTGACAACTAACTACTGATTAAATTATGCGTATTTCTCTAAACTGGCTGCGGGAATTGGTGGATGTGACTCAGACTCCCGAAGACTTAGCCGAAACTCTGACAATGGCCGGATTTGAAGTCGAAGAAATCGAAGACCGCCGCCCCTGGGCCGATGGCGTGCTTTTGGGTAAGATAGTGGCGATCGAACAACATCCGAATGCAGACAAGCTACGAGTTTGTCAAGTCGATGTTGGCAAAGCCGAACCATTGAATATTGTTTGCGGCGCACCCAACGCTAGGGCAGACATTTACGTGCCTGTCGCTGTAGTCGGAACTTTTTTATCAACTATTGATTTAAAAATTAAACCGGCCAAGTTGCGAGGCGTTCCATCCGAAGGCATGATTTGTTCTCTAGCAGAATTGGGACTGTCCAAAGAATCGGCAGGAATTCACATTTTTGAGTTGGAAAATCCTGAATTGGGCAGCGATGTTCGCCCGCTTTTAGGTTTGGATGATGTAATTTTAGACTTGACAGCAACGGCGAATCGTGCTGACGCTTTGAGTATGGTTGGTGTGGCGCGGGAAGTGGCGGCGCTGACTGGGGCGAGTTTGAGAATTCCCGAAGTCGTAGATGTGATGATTCAGGGCAAAGCAAGTCCTAATTTGACAGTAGAAATATCCGAGTCTGAAGGATGCCCGATTTATATCGGGACGGAAATTTCAGGAGTGAAAATTGCACCGTCTCCGGCTTGGTTACAGCAGCGGTTGCAGGCGGCGGGAGTGCGGCCGATTAATAATGTGGTTGACGTGACTAATTACATTTTATTGGAATGGGGTCAGCCCTTGCACGCTTTCGATCGCGATCGGCTACAATCTTTCACCGCCACCGAGGATATCAACATCGGTGTCCGGTTTGCCGCGCCCGGTGAATCATTCAAAACCTTGGACGGACAAAACCGCAATTTACTACCACAAAATCTGTTAATTACTGCTAGTGACAAACCCGTAGCCTTAGCTGGGGTGATGGGCGGTGAGTCAACGGAAGTTCACGAAGGAACCCAAAATTTAGTCTTAGAAGCTGCGATTTTTGACCAGGCAACGATTCGCCGTTCTGCGCGCGCTCAAGGCTTGCGGAGTGAGTCTTCGATCCGCTACGAACGGGGGGTGAATCAAGCGGCCTTGACGACGGCTTGCAACCGTGCTGTCGCCCTAATTTTGGAGTTGGCTGGAGGGACTGCGACGGTGCAGAAAACGGCGAGTTCTGGTGTGGATGATTTGAGTTTTTCGCGGACGCTCGAATTGCGTTTAGATCGCGTAAATCTGGTTTTAGGCAAATTGAAAAGAGGCGAAACAGGCGGCAATTCCTATCTGGAACCGGAAGAGGTGAAAAATATCCTCACAGCTTTGGGCTGCGAAGTTGTTCCTGCTGCAAAAGAACGGGTTTTTGCAATAACTATTCCACCTTACCGGTACCGCGATTTGGAAAGAGAAATTGAGTTATTTGAAGAAGGGGCGCGACTCCACGGTTATGACAATTTCTGCGAGACTTTGCCTAGTAAAACCGAGCCTGGTTATTTGTCTGCGGAGTACGCGGCAATTCGGAATGTGCGATCGGCTTTTCGGGCGGCCGGTTTGACGGAGTTGATGCACTATTCTTTGGTAAAAACTGAGGGAGAAAATCAGGTTGTGCTGGCGAATCCTCTGTTTGTCGAGTATTCGGCTTTGCGGACAGAAATGCTGTCGGGTTTGATCGATGCTTTCGGGTACAATTTGGAGCAGGGAAACGGCGCGCTCAACGGTTTTGAGGTGGGCCGAATTTTCTGGAAAGATGGGGGTGTAATGAAGGAAGCAGATGCCGTTGCGGGGATTATTGGAGGCGACCCGACTGTGTGGAAATGGCAGCAATCCGGGCGCGATCGACCTTTGACTTGGTTTGAGGCCAAAGGTATTCTGGAAAGCGTTTTTCAACAGTTGGGTTTGTCGGTGGAATATCGACAAGATGATGGTAAGCAAGATGTTTATCCGATGAATGGCGGGCAAGATGCCCACCCCACAAGACTGCATCCGGGCCGCACAGCCGCGCTATCATTAAACGGGAAACATTTAGGCATCTTTGGACAATTGCACCCACAATTGCAGCAAGAAAAAGATTTACCTGAGCAGGTTTACGTGTTTCAATTAGATTTAGCGGTGCTGTTAGCTGAATTAGGGCAATCTACAAATTCGACTCGCAAATTTGCAGCTTATTCCAGTTTCCCTGCTTCTGACAGAGACATTGCATTTTTCGCACCAGTTGAAGTTGCGGTGGCTGAGATGGCTGGTGCAATGAAAAAGGCGGGCGGTAGCTTGCTGGATTCCGTGGAATTGTTCGACGAATACCGTGGTGACAACGTGCCGGCGGGACAACGTAGTTTAGCATTTCGGTTGGTTTATCGATCGGGCGATCGGACACTAAGCGAAACCGATGTCGAACCAGCCCAACAAAAAGTCCGCGACATCCTAGTAGAAAAATTCGGAGTCAGCCTCAGAAGCTAACCGTTCGTAGTGCGGACTTCAGTCCGCATTCAAGAAGGACTAAAGTCCTCACTACGAACCTAAATCCCAGGTTTGTAGTAAGGACTTCAGTCCTAAAAACTCAGACATAACATTAATAACTTAGTGGGCGCAACATCTCCGATACAAAAAAACAAAAATCAGGAAATCGCAAAGGAGAAATACTCGCATCGTCCCCCAGAACCACCCGACTTTGATAACCATCCTGACTCGGTTCTCGAAAAACATGAAGTTGCCGATTATTCACATCCAAAACCCAATAATCACTAATTCCAGACTCAGCATAAATTTTCGCTTTTATACCGCAATCCGTCCTCACAGTAGTATCCGCAACTTCAATAATCAGATAAATTTCCGATGGCGTTGGATGATGGTCTTCATAGTAAAGTGGATCTGGTATAACTACAGAAATATCCGGTTCAGGTTCAGAGTAATTATTCAGCCGAACAGCATCATGTATACTCAGCAATACCCAACTTCCCAAAGATTTTTGCAGTAGTTCCATTGTCCGTTTCACCGCTGCACAATGTGGGGGAGTTTTCGCAGCCTTATTTACTATCTGTCCTGCCAATAATTCCACCCGTTCATCTTCATCAAGAATACCAATTTCCGTCATCAGGTCATATTCTTGAACCGTCAACAGGCGAATGTCTAATAAAGTCATAGTTTTCTCCTCTATGAATTTAGTAATATTATAGTATAAGTTATAATCAGTCCCGTACTCCGACTGAAGAAACCGGGTTTTTAGTCGAATCGCGGGTTATAACAAGGTCTTTTGGTAAAAAACCCGGTTTCTGGGCCCCGTGGGACTAATAATTTAAACAGCGATAATGTCAAACTTATGGAAGAATTAATGGAGTTGAAGGAGTTGCTACATCGAGGTAAGGTTGCAGAGGCTCTAGTGTTGGTTGAAGAATTGGAAGAAATGAGTAAGTCCGATAAACTTAATAAAATTTTTAGTTATGGGATTATTCTGCTACTGCATCTGATTAAAAAAGTTGCTGAAAACCGTACTACTAAATCTTGGGAAACTTCGATTTTTAATGCGGTTAAGCAAATTCAACGCACCAACAAGCGACATAAAGCGAAAGGCACTTATCTCACGGAAGAGGAATTAGTCGAGACTTTGGAGGATGCCTATGAATCTGGGTTGAAGTCGGCGGCTTTAGAGGCTTTTGAAGGAATTTATGATGTCGAAGAAATTGCCAAGATGGTGAACCGAGATGATATTATGAAAATGGCGATCGGGTTGATTTTAGATAAACAACCTGAAATTTAGATTTTTTGAGAGGTTGACAGATATGACTAAATATGTAATGTGGGGAAGTTACTGCCCAGACGTTCTCGAAAAACGCGCTCCATTTCGAGACGCTCATTTGGCTGGATTGGCTAAGCAGAAGGAATCGGGTGTATTAAGTACGATCGGGCCAACGAAAGATTTAACAAAAGTTTTTGCAATTTACGAAGCCGCAGACGAAGCCCAAGTGCGAGAATTAGTTGAAGCCGATCCTTATTGGGTAAATGGGGTTTGGACAGAATACGACGTGAAAGAGTGGATTCAAGCGTTTTAAAGGAGTTAACAGGGTGAACATCTTAAGACTAGGCGACGACGAACTCGTTCCAGTAGACTACGGCGATTTGCTGGACAAGATTTTAGAAACTTTGCAGACTCAAAACCCGTTTAGCGTATCCGGTGACAACCGCCGCTTGTTAATTGATATTGACACCATTGCTGCGGATGTTGCAAAATTACAAGTGCGTAAACCGTTGGGATCTCTTGAACGTCAAGCAGATTCTGCTACAGTTAATTTTCCGCCGGAAGTTGAGGTTAATTTTGGCAATCGAGTCAGGCAGATTAGAGAGTATTTGCGACAACAATTAGCATCTAAACTGCCCCTAAACACTTCGATTGAAGCGTTTGTTGCTAATTTGATTAGTCCTTTAGATTCACCATCTTTTCTGGGAAGTGGCCAAGAGTTAGGCTTCAAATACGATTTTGGCAAACGCCACACTTCTTTAGAAAAAGAAAAGCTAACTTTGCAAAGCCAAGATTCTGGTAGTCATGCGACTTTAAAACTGCACAAATTGACGATTGATGTGCGAAATACTGATATTTTTGAACAAGAACTCAAGCAGGGTTTGCAAAATTATATCAATGAAAATGCCGAGACTAGCAGTGAGAAAGAAGACCTTAACCATCGTCTTGATGAGATGGTTAAAAATCCCGACTCTGATTTTCACAAATTAATCCGACTGGTAGACAAAGAAACTCTCGGAAAAATTCAAAAAGAAGCTAAGATTACTTACTTGGAATATCTGCTAGAACACATCCGCGCTAGCAGCACAGATACTGTAGGCGTCATCTATTTAGAAGACTTGATTCGTCGCATCAGATTGATAGAAGAATACATCAACGATCCAAATAAATCCGATGGTGATTATGAGGTAAATTATGCTGGTATTCGAGTTAATTACAGAGAAATTTTCGCGAGAGCCGAAGTCCTAGATGCACTGCCAATTATTCCTATTGTATCAGGTTACTTGGGAGAAAGTACGGACAATTCTCGTAACGAACGTAAGTTTGTATTTGGTCTAAAAATCAAATTTGACAATCCAGTTCAAGCGCGCGGTGGAAAAGAAGTATTTGAATATAATCTGAATCTGCTAAATCCAGATAGTGAAGAACACAAAGCAGAATTTGAGGAGTATTCTAATACCGAAACTTTTGTACGCAAAGTGTTAAAACTAGCATTGCTGTACTATTTTGTGTTTGCTTCCCGCAGCAACCCACTAGCACAAAATTATGATCCTGAATCTGAATTCAATCATCAGCCGATCGCCATATTTGAGCAAAGAGTATTGCCAGTCTTACAAGGTTCTGACGATGAGGCAAAAAGAGAGCTATTTCGCAACTTTATTAAAGGATTCAATCAGTTTAATATAAAGCACAAAATTACGCATCTGAAAAGAATGCTGAAAGGCTTTCTGGAGCGGCAGACAATTTTGCCAAGCCGCACAGAAACGCGACACGTAAACCTCAAACTAGGTCTAGTAGAAGATATTGACAATATTTTGACTACTGGTAAATTTTTTAATGAAATTATGGAGCGAAATTACAAGCAAACGCTTCATTATATTACCGTCAAAGAACCTAGTGTCGATGAAAAATCTATTTGTCAGCTACCGGTCAAGATTACCATAGAAGATGTCCGCTATTTTCCTACTGATGAACGCCAAAATTTCAGTATGGAATACAATATCAAAGACGTTGATATTTTGCCTGTACTTTCTACACCTAAAGCCACTCGCTCTAGAGAAATCTACGACAAGCATTTTCAGACAAAATTAGTTGTGTTTCCCTATGACGATAGACGACTAGACAGCGGTGACAAAGGTTTACAGCCTGCGGCGACTTTTGTGTATAAGTTTACCATGCTGCTGCTATCTTATATCTGTCTGAGAATATTGCTCGAAAATACTGCGAACAACTTGTTTATTCCGATGGTGAGACTTCACGAAGGCGACAAGAAACATCGTTCACCGTCAGAAGAGTTCATGGCTAATCTTTCCAAAACATTGTCTCATATTTTGAGTGAAAAACAACGCTCAACTTCTCAAGGATTTCGGATTAGAGAAAAACCTGATGGTTTCCGTATCCGTAACGGTTTGAGTTCGATGTATTCAATACTTCCTAAAAAGTTTCGCTTCGACGACAATGTACAGCTAGCTCCAGAATTAGACAAGTTAGCAATTATTGTCGTTTCTAGCCGAGATAGTGATGCAAAAAGAGGTAATCAAAACCGCTTCCAAAGACAAGCTAGCTTAATCGGAGAAGTTGTCGGAATCAATCGCCTAGATAACAGCACAATTCAAGTCGAAATGCTGAAAACATTTTCCGAGAATTACAGTGTCAGCCGTCTTTATTCTGAGCCGTTAATCCTTGAAGATGTAATGAGTCAACTTTATCGACAAGGATATCGGAATTTCGCATATATTTCGCAAGCACCTTACATGAGTACACTGCATATTACCAAGACTGATGAAGATGAAGAATTGTCTTTCATGTCCAAAAAACTGCTCCGAACTTTGAAGGGAGAGCGCCGAGATATCAAGATTTATCCGATATTTTTTGACAAATACTATGTCCGCAGTTTCCTAGGTGATCAGGGAAAATCTTTTTACATTCAAGATACAATGGAACTGGAAAGCTTGTTTGCAGATACGAGTCAGCAAGCTGTGATGTTTTTCAACTTGTTTAACGGGATTAAAGTCAAGCAGTCAGGAGAAAAAAACTTTTACAACGGTGTGATTTCCTACTCGACGCTGTTGAATATCTATCAAGGTATTCTAGACGATCAAGATATTCGTGAAGGTTTGATTTATGATGGTGAAATCAAAAACACTTTGCTACACTATCTAACAGTGTTCCACTTTTCTCGGTATGAAGCTCGTCAAAATATTAGTTTAAAACTTGACCCCTACGAGCGGATTATTGGCGATGACTCGATTGGTGCTTTGTCTATATTTAGTCATGCTGGCGGTGCAGATTTTAATTCCCTGGCATTTTTGAATAAGGTAAGAGAAGTATTAAAAATCACTGATGGAGGTACACAATCATGATTGGTGAAGATTTTGGACGGCTGTTTGAGGTTGGATTCAATATCGGGATTCTGGCGTATATTCAGCGAGAAAATATAGCTCACAATTTCGGTGATTCTTACCGTTTGGACTTGCAACAACTTAAATTGTCAAAGATGACAGCAGAGATAATCAAGGAAGCAAATTTGCTTGGTAGTTTAGATGCTAAAGTTGTTGAAAAGTGGAGCTTGTTTTTTGTTCAAAAAGGGTTTTTGGGCGGGCTAAATTTTTTCCGGGAGTACATCAAATCTACTGGCTGGAATTTGAATTTAGCGCAAATATTGTATTTTCAGTGTAGTTTTAATTACGCTAACAGTATTAGAACCCAGAATGACGATGAAATAGAAATGTTTAAAGCGTTTAAGAAAGTATTATCTCAGTTTGAAACGGTGAAACCGAATTTATCAGACGATGAGATTAACTCCTACATCCGCCGCTACAAGAAAAAAGGCGAGTTTTTGCAAGCTGATACCCTGATTCTGCTACAGAATGGTAGAGATTTTAGGATTCTGTGCGTTGATTTGTCTGTGTTTACTCCCCCGTTGACTTCGGAAAAAGTCGATAATCTCAACGAAATAGAGGTGATGCGGAAGTCTTTGCTCAGAGAAATTAGCTATTTGCGATCGAAAAGTGTTTTTTCTAATCTGCGAATCGATACTAGCACTTTAGGTGTTAATTTTTCGGAGGGCTTAAACCGCTATTTTACGGCTTTCAAGTATAAGGATAAGGAAAGCGCTAAGTTGATTCAGGCTGGTAGTTACGCTCACAGCTTCTACGGTTTTTTGCAAACAACTGGGATGATTCCTGGTGATGCTGAGGTTTTGTTGAATGTTGTCGGTTATAGCGATCGCACAATCAGCGCAATTTCCCTCCGCAGTGATAAAATTGACATCTTGGCGAATTGTGCCAAAATTTACCAGCATGAACCGAAAGGTAAAGAGATTAACGATGCTCGCGGCGATGTTTTAGATGCGATCCAACTCAACGCGGCTCGCAGTTTTCAGCAAGGCAAAAAGTTTGTCAATGATTTGTTAGCAATTGGCAAAAAGCCCACAACTGTCTGTCATACAGAGCGGATCGATAACTTTGTCAATTCTATTGATATTATATCAGATAAACTGGCAGATGATTTGCAAATTTCTCGCGGATTACACCTGAGAAATGCTCACGCTGAATTGATTATCAAATCACTGCAATCTGACGAAACTTACGTGTTTTTGACGGGGAATCCGGGAATTGGGAAAACAACTGCGATCGCAAATTTCCTCAAAGCACATATTAACGACGGATTTCTATTTTTTTACGTCAGTCCCCGCAAGCAAGTTAACTTAGATATTATCGAGAAATTCCGAGATCAAAAGACTGGTTTGTTGTGCGACAATAGATTATTTTGCATCAACACAAACTCCGATATTATCAAAAGCAATTCTGGACAATGTACCGTCAACTACGCAGCAAATAATTATCACGAAAATTTCCAACAAAAAACTGTCCACTTCATCAACGACAGCGCAGAAGTCGAGCGAAAAGAATATCACCAACCCCAACTGGAAAGGAAGGGAGAAACGGTAATTAAACCTACGAGTGGCAAAATAAATGGAGTGCTAAATAGCGTTTGTGAGGCAATATATGCACGCATTAATTGCAAGAAATCGAACAATATCGTGGCTACCGTTTCCATCCAGTCTTTGAAGGTGACAGAAAAAGGAAAAAATACTCTCCAGCATTTAGAGAAGATTTTTCAAGATGCTTACAACAAGGGAGAAAAAGCAGTCATTTCTCCTAAGATGCAAGAAATCTCTAGCCGCATCAAACACATTTTCATTATGATTGATGAAATCACGGGAGACGACAGCGGCGTTGAGTTTTTAGATGGAATTAGTAGACTGGTTAACAAATATGAGTTGCACAACCCAAAACACGGTTTTAATACTAAAATTATTGTAGCCGACGCTTCGATTGTTGACCCGGATGTGATTAAACAACACCTCAACGATACTTCGCCGGAACCGGATAAAATCTATTTCAAAAAGTTACCCAAAAAATCTGAGGAAATCCCGCCATTACAGGTGACTCCTTTTGAATTCAAAAGGTTAGCTGCTAAAGTTATCAATACAAATTCCTATCCCGCTAGTAGTTTAGAAATAACTTACAAGGTATTTGTAGAGACTGCTAAGTTTACTGAAGATACTGCTTTAAATCCCAAAAATGATTTAGTAAAACGGGTACAGTCTCAAATGATTGAGGATATCAATCAGCGGTTAGAAATACCGGGAGTTGAACAAATTATTGTCTACATTCAGGATAAGCGAAGATTAGCGGAGTTGATTGATAAAATCCAAGATGAGCGAGAATTTAATCGCTATACCGATTATCTGGAAGTCCACGCGAATATCTCGGAAGAGGAAAAAGAACAGATACAAAAGTGCAAAAACAAAGTTAAAGTAATCTTCATGACTGCATCGGGAAGTCGCGGCTTGTCTTTCCCGAAAACTAAGTATATTTTAGTGGATATTCCCCGCTTTCAGATTGAGAAAAATCTGATGGAGGTGATTCAAGTTATTTATCGGGGGCGCGGGGAAGATGATGATGGTAATACGCTGGATGGTGAAGCTAAGGAGTTGGTTTTTTACTTGTCGGATACAGCGGTTTATTATGCTGATGATGCGGAACTTTCGCTACAGGAAAGCAAGTTGAGTTTGTTGAATTTGCTACTAATTCTGAAGACGGCGGTGATGACGCGGATTGTGGGATATGGATATTTGGGTAGGGAAAGGTTTTTGATGATTCCGATTGGTGGGAAGTCGGTTTCTGCGGTGGGCGATACTTTTAGCAGCAAAATGGCCGGTCTGATTAAAACATTGAAAAACGAACACCGCAGCCACCCAGGAAATATGCTGCTAAAGGTTGTTTATGAGGGGTTGGAGCAGCTTTTGAGTCGCGGGGAGTTTGTTTTGCCAAAATCTGATAAGTCTCGTCAAACGGGCAATTCTTACCTGGAAATGCGGGATAATTTTAATCGCAAGTTTTTGCAAATGTGCAATCCTCTTGATGGTTTGCTGGGTTATGGTAATCTTGAGATTGGTCATGTTTGTGGCGGTTTGTTGATAGTGCCTTTGGCTGATAAAAGTTTGGAGGAAAACTACCAGATGCGCTTGAATAATGAAATTAAGAACTGTTTAGATAATCAGTTGCTGGAAAATATGTATCGGATTAGGGATAGTAAATCTTGCCCTGAGAATGTAAAATCGGCTATTAGGGGTGGTGCGATCGAGCTTTTGCAGTTTCTCAACGGCGAAGTCGAGAAAACTCAGTATTTCGAGCAGCAGAGTCAGCAGTTCGATCGCTATTATGCTATACCGCTGTTTGCTTTTGTCAGCGGGGATGAGATGCAGGAGTATTTTGCTGACACGAGGCTGGAGGAACCGGAAGACAGGAGGTTTCGGGATATTTTGTCGGCTTATGTGCGAGAAATGTATCCCACAGACAGTGTAATGCCGATCGGGCATAAGTACCACGAATTCCCGTTTATCGTGTTTAGAAGCTACAGTTTAGAGCAAAGTCGGGAAAAGATGTTCACAGACAAGTACCTGTTGAGTTCTAATGAATTGAACGTGCTCAACTTGATTTTATCTAAGCAAGACGGCGGTTGAAACCAGGTTTATACAAACGATGTCAGAGAAGAAGACGGCGGTTGAAACCGCGCCTACACAAACGATGTCCGCCTCCGCGGACGAAGAAAATAACGTGATTTTCACCGCCTTTGTCTTCAACCCGCGGAGGCGGGTTTTGCTTGTATAGACGCGGTTTCAACCGCCCGGTTTTCCATAAAAAATTGTACAATAACAAAAATGAAAATTTCCAGCAAACAGGGTTAAACAAATATGACTGTCAAAGTAGGAGATATCGCACCGGATTTTACCTTAACCTCGCAAACTGGCGCATCCGTCAGCCTCAAGGACTTTCGAGGTCAAAAAAATGTCATCGTCTACTTTTACCCGAAAGACGATACACCCGGATGCACAGCGGAAGCTTGCGCTTTTCGTGATAGTTATGAAGTTTTCAAAGACGCAGGTGCAGAAGTAATTGGGATTAGCGATGATTCCCAGCAGTCTCACCAAAAATTCGCTACCAAATATCAGTTACCTTTCACCTTGTTGAGCGATACGGGCAATAAAGTGCGGCAATTATATGGCGTTCCTGCTACACTATGGATTATGCCCGGTAGAGTTACTTATGCGATCGACAAACAAGGTGTTGTCAAGCATATTTTTGACTCAATGTTGGATTTTAAGGGACACGTTGCAGAATCACTCAAAACTTTGGAAAGTATTAAAGGTTAGATTGGTTTTTTCATATCGTTTATGATTGGATCGGAATGATTTAACCGCAGAGAGCGCAGAGAACACAGAGGAAGAGAAGAGGTAGAGTAGGATAAAGAGAGGACTGAAGTCCTCACTACGAACCTGTGGTTTGTAGTGAGGACTAAAGTTTTTAATTGCTATTAGCAATTATCTAACCTTTCGCAGCAACTGATTTTTCAGGTACAGCGCTTTCGGCAGTTTTGCCATTTTTGCTATTACCGTTGCCGTTGGCATTGCGGGGTTGGATAACTCCATAGCCGCCGTGAGTCTTGCGTTGGTAGAGCACGTTAATTTCGCCTGTTTCCGCATTACGGAACATATAGAAATCGTGATCGATAATCTCCAATTGTTCCAAAGCTTCTTGCACACTCATCGCAGGCATGGCAAAATACTTTGTCCTGACTACCTCGGCTGGAAGTTCGGGAGTTCGATCGCCAATCAAGTCGGCAACAACAGGAAGTTCATCCACCACAGCTACCGTTTTAGCATTAGTCTGGATTTTATTGTCGTGGCGTTTTTCCTTAAATTTCCGCAGTTGACGGGCTATTTTGTCGGCAACCAAATCTATGCTGGCATAAAGGCTTTCCGTGCTTTCTTCAGCCCGAATCACGCTGCCGTTAGCATAAATTGTCACCTCAGCAGTCTGCTTAGGATTGATCCTGGGATTACGAGCCACCGATAGATGGATGTCCACTTCCGTCGTCAAAGTTTGAAAATGGCTAACTGCCTTTTCAATCTTTTGGTTGACGTACTCGCGAATTGCATCGGTGATTTCTATATTTTTACCCTGGATAACAAGCTTCATAGAGCCCCCTCCCTTCTGTAACGTGGGTATGTTTCATACAATAGCACTATGTATTCTACAAAACACTTATTTTCAAAGTTTTTTTTAAGTGTTGACAATTCTTAATTTTAACTGCGTCAATATTCAGTACAAACACTCTTGATTTTTTTATGCTTTTACCTTCTTTTTCTCAATATCTGAATTCTCAATCCTGCTGGCTCCTCGATTGGGGACAAGTACCCTATTCCCAAGCTTGGGAAATCCAGCAAAAACTGGTGCAAGAACGCCGGGAAAATCCTGATTTGCCTGATGTGCTGATTTTGCTGGAACATCCGCCGGTTTACACTTTGGGGCTGGGATCGAAGTTGGAATTTCTGAAATTTGACAGCGAAACTCAGCCGGAATTGCACCGAGTTGAGCGCGGTGGTGAGGTGACTTACCATTGTCCAGGCCAGTTGGTGGGCTATCCGATTTTAAATTTGCGCCGTCATCAGCAGGATTTGCACTGGTATTTGCGGCAGTTGGAGGAAGTGCTGCTGGGAGTGTTGGAAGTTTGCGGGCTGAAGGGTTCGCGGGTTCCGGGAATGACTGGGGTTTGGGTGGATGGCACCAAGGTGGGGGCGATCGGCATTAAAGTCAGCCGCTGGATTACCATGCACGGTTTTGCTTTAAATGTTTGCCCGGATCTAGCAGGTTTTGGGCAAATTGTACCTTGCGGGATTCCCGATCGACCTGTTGGAAGTTTAGAGCAATTTATACCGGGAATTGAGGTCGATCGCGTGAGGGCGATCGTGGTGGCTGAGTTTGCAGAAGTTTTTGGGGTGGAAATTGTGCGATCGGAATTAACCATCCCAGCCTCATCTAACTCCGACGCTCTAACTGTTTAATTACTCTCAGAACAAACAGCGACATGAAAGCGCCAATTAATGCAAGCTGCCACAACCCGCATCCTGCCGCAGTTCCTAATGCTGCTGACACCCAAATAGCCGCCGCAGAGGTAAGTCCATGAACTTCAGCTTTGCCTTTTTCCTGCTGACATTCCCGCAGGATTTCTCCGCCTCCGAGAAACCCAATTCCGGCGGCAATGCCTTGAATTACGCGCTCGATCGCATCTCGTCCATTTTCATGTTTACCTATTGCCAGCGGTATTAAAACAAACAGTGCAGAACCCATACTTACCAGCATATGAGTCCTCAAACCTGCTGGTTTGTGCCGCAGTTGGCGTTCCCATCCAATAATTCCCCCAACAAACATGGCCAGGCACAACCTTAATAGTATGCCTGGCCAATTATCGGGAGACCACAAGTTAGCGATGGACAATGTTTTGCTGCAAATAATTAATCGGAAGATTCCAATATTAGCGCAGCACGATATCCGATCGCAATCTCACTGATAAATCTTCTTCTGGACGAATCACGATCACGTCAACGCTGCGCCGCCCCAGCAATACTCCAGCTAAAGCGCCAATGCCAGCGCCCCCCAATATTTCTTCAGTGGCGAGCGCTTTGTCGCCCGTAATTCCACCCAGCGCGGCTGCTGCTGCTGCACCCAATGCTGCACCTTGCAATACTGAACCTCCAGCAGCACCTTTTTGAACTCTTTCGGTTCTGGTAATAATTCCAGAATTTCCGTTAATCCGATAGCGTTGGCGGCGACTGATAATTAACTCTCTGGCAACAAATTGAGTACCGATTTGATTGCCTCTTCTGATCGGGCGTAATTCTCCGACAATCTGGCTGCCTGCGGGGATTAATACTCTACCTTGATTTGTGCGAATGTCTTGCGCTACTGTTAAAGTTAGAGGTGCAGTTTCTTCGCGGGTGACAATAATTTTGTCTTTTTCATAGCTAACTGGAATTACACTGCCCGAGGGAATTCGGATGCTATCAAATTGTGAAATTCGTTGTTGAGCTTCGGCGGGAGTTGCTACTACCAGCGGCGCGCTGGTTACAACTGTAATTCCGAGTGCGAGGATTGCTGCTGTTGCCGTTAGCCATTTTTGAGAAGTAATCATATATTTTGTCTTCTTGGTTTGTTTTTTTACTTAGGAATTGACTGCTGCTAAACTTGTTTTTGGTTTCCGATTCATTTGATGTTTTTATTATGGCAGGCTGGAATTAGGGAAGTTGGGAAGATAAGGTAGATAATAAAATATTTGAAAATTTCGGAAAATCTCGAAACTCAGCAAGACTCAGACAATCTGGAAGATAAGGAAGATATGGCATCGGGCATGGGGCATTGGGCATTGGGCATTGGGCATTGGGCATTGGGCATTGGGCTTGAAAACTGTCAACTGTCAACTGTCAACTGTCAACTGTTTTCAAGGCTAACAATCCTGCACCGAAAGCTGGTTCGTATTTGGGCGAAATTACTTGGGCTTTTGGGGCGATCGCACTTATTGCAGCTTCAAACCTACCCCGGCAATTTACCTCGCTACCCCACACACCTCCAATTGTCACAATTTCAAAATCTTCTGTTTGGTTAAATAGCTCTAAAATAGCTGTTTTTGTGGCTAAGGTTAATTCTACCACTGCACTATTAATAATGTCATCAGCGATGCGATCGCCCTCTGCTGCCGCGCGATCAACAATTGGTGCTAAACCTGCAATTTCTTTCACACCCCAACCGCGCCGATAAACAACTTCTACCAATTCTTCCAGGTTTTTTAGACCTAAATATACTTGATATTTTTCGGCAAGTGTGGTAGAATCTGCGCGTCCGTCATAGAATTTCAAAGCAGCTTGCAAACCGCGAATTGCGATGTCATATCCGCTACCTTCATCGCCTAAAAGATATCCCCAACCGCCGACTCGTTTAGTTTCCCCTAGACGGTTTTGCCCGAAAACAATTGAGCCGGTTCCTGAAATCACCGCAATCCCTGAATCATGGCCGATACCTCCCACCAGGGCGATCGCGCAGTCGCTGCAAACTACGATATTCCGAGGTTGCCATAATTGGTTAATTGGTAGATCGTGAGTTAACTGCAAATTCTGGACAAAAAACTGCACGATTTCAATATCTCTGGGACGCCCGACGCCTGCTAATCCCAGACAAATTGCTTTGATGTTGAAATGGCGATCGACTTTGATGTTAGCCGATAAAATTGCTTGTTCGATCGCCAATTGAATCGATTGTTTGGCAGTCTCAATTCCCAGGGTTTGATAATTTGATGGGCCTGCTTCGCCCCGTCCCAAAACATTTTTATTTTCGTCCATTAACAGACAAATAGTCTTAGTTCCGCCGCCGTCTATACCGAATACATAACTCATGCCAAAATTCTTAATTTATCAAAATTAATGGGTTTAAAACCCCGTCCTTGTAGGACGGCTTTGTGTTAGAATGTATATACCGAGAGCAAACAACGGATATCTTGAGAGTAAAAGTCAGGCATAAGCTGGGGCCTCCAAACGATATAAACTGGTTTGTATTTGTACCGATGGATGGTCGGGAAAGGAAACTGTCTGGGCAATCAGAGCGTCGGGGATATGTGGGTAACTAGATATCCAGATAGTGGGTTAAAAACCGCAAGGAAACAACCAGAAAATCTAAATCGTGAGGTTTAGAAGCTTTGCCCTTTTAGGGCGGAGTAATGTCACACATTGTTAGGGTCAATTCCGGCGGCTCGCAGTCGATCGAGCAATCGCTGTTTTTCCTGCCGTTCCTGTTCTAACTGAGTCTCAGCTTGCTCTAACTGAGTCTCAGCTTGCTCTAACTGAGTCTCAACTTGCTCTAACTGAGTCTCAGCTTGCTCTAACTGAGTCTCAGCTTGTTCTGCCCGCTGTTTTTCTATTTCAGCTCGTTCCGAACCAATTAGCAGCAAATTCCCCTCCGAATCCCACCATCGCAACCAGATTTGTGTCTGATTCTGATAACTTCCTTCCCACAATCCTAACTCTATCCCTAAAGGAGGAATAGGATAGTGTCCCCGTTCGTTAGGAGTCGTTTTTTGATAGTCACCATTGGCAAACTGGTAAACCTCTAACTTGTTAGTTTTGATCTCAAAAATACCGTAAAAATGTATGCGCATGATCCGCTCATAAACCCAGAATTTACCAGGTTTTTGGACTTCCCCATTGTTATTGTAAAGAGGAGTTCGGTCTCTTTCTTCAGAGCCGTCGCCGGAGGCAAATTCGATCGCAATTAACGGAGCTAAATGCTCTCGCCACAGCACATAAGAACGCCGATATTGACCGTCTATTTTCGGCGGTACGTCAGGAACGTAGAACCAATCAGGGGCTTCGGCGCCTTTTTCGGCTGGTTCGGTTTCTCGCCAGTAGATGCCGCAGTCTTGACCGATCGCATACAATCCATCGGGATGTCGCTTTTGTAAAATTGGCCCGATAGAATCTGTCAAAATAATGCTCTGAGGATGTTCTTGAAAGTTCTTCACAAAGGTTCCATCTTCCTCTGGCAATTGGGTGTGATCTGGAAATGGTTTTGGTAAATCTGAAATGATTGTAGAAGTCATGGGATTTCCGATTTTAGATTTCCGATTTTAGATTGTCAACCGCAGATATAATCTATCGATTTTAGATTATTCAGCGCAGGTATAACCTATTTTTGCAGCAAGTAACACAGGCTTTTCTTCCTCTTACTAAGCTTTGTGTGATGTATCTATTCTAGACTTGGTACAATTATATCAAATGGACAGGGAAATGCTAATAATAATTAAACCTAATAAGACCAACCAAACGAGATGGCGCTGACACCAATTTTTGATTGATTGCGGCCAGCCTCCACTGATGTAACGGCTCATCTGTGGCACAAGCGGCTCGGCTTTGTTGTGATAAAGGGTGCATTCTTGGGCTTTGGGACGCTGCGGGTAGTTGCAGGTATCGTCTTCGTGGTAAGTACAGGTAGTGCACAGAAATTCTGTTGATGCCGATCGATACAGGGGGATACCCGGATGACCGAAAGCCTTGAGAGGGGTTTTGCAGTGCGGACAGGAAATCGCTTGGGCGTCTACAGGTTGGTGACAGCGGGCGCAATCAGGCATTGATTTTGCTAGTGATGGGGTAAGGTTGTTGATGGGCTCATTAGCGGGTTTTCCGAACGCCGATTGGTGCGATCGAACTCGCCATCAGGTGACTAGATGCTTCAAAATAGAAATGTCGGTCAGCGCTGGTGTAACTTTAAGTTTACAAATGGTTTCGCAGCTTTGGCAGTCGGCTTGAGTCGATCGGGTATTACGGAGCAAACAACCGGAAAAATCTATGGATAACAATAACTTACTCAAACAACTGGTAATGCTGGGCATTGGTACTACCTCCCTGGTAGCCGAGAAATTGCAGGAAGCTAGCGAACAATGGGTCAAAGATGGCAAAATCAATCCTGAGCAAGCCAAAACCTTTGTTGATGACATGACGGAACAGCTTAAGTCGGAGCAGGGTAATTGGGAGACGCAGTTACAGCGGCAATTGCGGAATATCCTGCAAGATATGGGTGTGCCCAGACAGTCGGAAATGGATGAGTTGCGCGGTAGGCTCGATCGACTCGAACGTCAGATGCGGGATCTAGAAAATCGCAACTGGCGCTAAGGAAAAATCGGCGAACCACTTCGCTACTATCTTGTGATAAGATTGTCAACCGAAGGCAGAAGGCTCAAAAAAGCACTTATATCGAAGGCAGAAGGTAAAATTACAAACATTCTGACTTCATTGTTTCTTTTGCCTTTAAAATTAACTGAAATCTGCCATATTTTGGTAGAACATTTCAGATAAAATTTCGTAGTTCTGGTTGTACAAGATATCTTAGATATCTGAGAGATCGCCGTTAAAAGTATCAGGAGGATTAATTTTGCGAGGAATTTTGGTCAGCTTGGGCGTAATGCTAGTTTGCTTTGTGTTTTTGATAGTCGCTCAAATGAGTGGTTATGTGCCCACAGCAGTTGCCGCCGAAGTGAATAATCCTTTAACCGATGTTGCGCTTGAGATCCTCTCAGCGAAGTCTTTCACTGATGATAGCTTGCTAGTAGCTGATGCTAATTTACCCGAAGTACCAGCTACTATCGCTGGCAATAACATGACTGAAAATACTGAGAAAACTATCACCACAGATTCAGGTCTGAAATATGTTGAATTGAAAGAGGGTGATGGGGCGACTCCAAAAACTGGTCAGACTGTTGTGGTGCACTACACTGGCACTTTGGAGGATGGCACGAAATTTGATAGTTCGCGCGATCGTAATTCTCCTTTTCAGTTCAAAATCGGCGTGGGCCAAGTAATTAAGGGTTGGG
>JAJAYT010000298.1 GCA_026786085.1 Microcoleus sp. CAN_BIN18
ACCTAGTCCCATTGTCCGCTGTTTGGCGGGTGCTTTACCATCCAGTATCTCAAACAGTGGATTGTACTTACTGCTGAATCGGAAAGCCAAAACACCCTTCTCAGCGTAGACAGAGACTAAGGGCTTAGGGGAATTGTTTTTTGCTTGCATATTCTGTTTTCAAGGTTCTGTATGGGTTTGAGCGTTCTAGGAAAGTTCTAGACTTTCTAGATAATCACACTATACGCATAGCGTGAATTCACTGCTGAAAGCAGTATAGCATAGCTTTCCCGGTATCTTCAAAATACCGGGTTTTTTCGGCGGTTTTTTCGGCGGTTGAGACGGCGGTTGAGACGGCGGTTGAGACGGCGGTTGAGACGGCGGTTGAGACGTACGGTTGAAACCGCGTCTACACAGACAAAACCCGGATGGTGCGCGGGTTGAAGAATAGAGGGATCTTAAATCCAGGTTTGGGATTAGGCATCATGACCAATTTTGGTTAATATGCGTTGAGTGTGCTTTAATTTTATGTTTATGCGAATTCCGATTATTGCATTTTTGACTTTGGTGGCGGTGGCTGGTGGTGAATTGCCGGCGCGGGCGATCGACGATCCGACTCTCGCACCGGCTGAGGTGGAGGTTAGAGAAGGAACCGCAGAGGCGCAGAGGGCGCAGAGGGATGAGGATGGGGTGAGTCCAATTGTGCGGGATTTGCCGGCATCCGATGAGCTCGCGGTTGCTGGAGAAGTTAAATCGCCTTCTCTCAAGTCGAGTCGCCATAAAGATTTTACATCTGTGTTACAAACTGCGGGGACGATCGCCACCAAAGTCGAAACGGAAGCAATCAACCGCAACGCCCAACAACTAGGCGGTACTCTACAACTCAGTCAAGCGGGCAATGCTGAGGGTGTTTACGTGGCTGAGGTGAAAATTCGCTTTGTCAATTCCAGAGGCGAAGCAGTTGATAAAAAAGGCAATCCAATTGAGGGCAGAATTTCGGAAGATTTTATCCGCGGTGAGCTCAAACTTAAGGCGGGGGATAACTATAGCCCGGAAGTTGTACGACTAGACTTGCAACAGTTGCAGCAGTTGGGATTGTTTGACAAGGTGACGGTTTCTACTGAAGAAGTTGGGACGGATATTAATGTAATTTACAATGTCCAAGAGCGATCGGCTCGATCGTTTGGCGTGAGTGCTAGCATTAGCGATGATGTTGGTGTTGCTGTTCCTCTTTCGTATACCGATCGAACTTTCGGTACAAACGGGCAGCGGTTGTCGGTGGAACTTGTGCCCAGCCTCCGAGGTATCCAGTACGATGTCCAGTTTGTCAGCCCTTACGTTGCGGCCGATGACCGTTTGGGATACAGTGTGAGAGCTTTTGGCGATCGCAGAATCTCGGAAATTTTCAACAAAGATCTTAATTTGCCCAATGGCGATCGAGTTCGAGAAATTCGGATGGGCGGAAATCTCGCTGTTACGCGACCTTTGGGCGATTGGCGCGGAACTTTGGGACTCAATTATACAAATATCAGTACGCGCGATCGCAACTTAAATATTGCCCGCCGCGACGAACTCGGCAATCCTCTCACATTCAGCGGTGCGGGTGTTGAAGAGTTATACACTGTTTCTTTTGGCGCGACGCGCGATCGGCGAAATAATCCCTTTAACCCTACCAGCGGCTCGATTCTCAGCCTCAGCACCGAGCAATCGATACCTCTGGGACGCGGTAACATTGTGAGTAACAGGCTGTTGGCCAATTATATACAATATGTACCAATTACTTTACTCGGCATCAGCGAGTCCGAAACCTTGCCAGAAATGTTGGCTTTTAACTTGCAAGGGGGGACGGTAATTGGGGATTTGCCGCCAACGGAAGCGTTTCGACTGGGCGGGCGCAATTCTGTGCGGGGTTACGATAGCGGGGATATTGGTAGCGGGCGGAGTTATTTCTTGGCTTCCGGCGAATATCGGTTTCCCGTCGGTAGGGATGTCGGCGGCGTGATATTTGTGGATTTTGCCTCGGATTTGGGAACGGGAAATGGCGTATTGGGAAAACCGGCTTCGGTGAGGGATAAGCCGGGGACTGGGGCGGCTGTTGGTTTGGGTGTCAGGGTGCGATCGCCCGTGGGATTACTTCGCTTAGATGTGGGTGTTAGCGATGGCGGGGACATCAAGTTTATACTCGGTACAAAACAGCGATTTTAAGCAAATTTTGTGTAAAATATAGCACTCTTGAGTTAAGTGAAATACCAAGAAACTGATTTGGAGTTCGGGCGGTACTCGATCGACCTGGAATCTGCTGTATAGTTGCTGACACTATATACCTGTTCTCAAGCGTTATTTTGGCGTGACCGAGCACCAGAGACAGACTGCGATCTTAACACGAGATTTTTAATTTGTCGTGTAAAAAATAACAGGGATCGGGGGCATAAGTAGCCTGAGACACACAAACCGGGTGAAAACTTAGATCGCGCTCTCGATCAAAAAATGTTAAGTTATGTAATGTCAAGATATCAGGAACATCTCATGGGTAACGTCCAAGCAACTTTTAGGGCTACGGAAAAAGCCTTTCATGTCGAGGGATATGAAAAGATTGACTTCAGCCTGCTATACGTGGATGGAGCATTTGGACTTGAGAACTCTGAAATTGCAGAGAGCTACCGTCAATTTGGGCGCTGTTTAATGGTCGTAGACAAGACAGTCTACGGTTTGTACGGCCAGCAGATGCAGGCTTATTTCAAGCATCACGAGATTGACTTGACAGTCTTTCCTGTGACCATCAAAGAGACAGATAAGACGCTACGGACTTTTGAGCGGATCGTTGATGCGTTTGCAGACTTTGGGCTGGTGCGCAAAGAGCCTGTTTTGGTAGTGGGCGGTGGTTTAACTACGGATGTGGCTGGCTTTGCCTGTTCCACCTACCGCCGTCGCACTAACTATATTCGAGTCCCCACGACGCTGATTGGGTTGATTGATGCGAGTGTCGCAATCAAAGTTGCCGTCAACCACGGTAAGTTAAAGAATCGTCTGGGTGCTTATCACGCTTCTCAAAAGGTGATTTTAGACTTCTCCTTCTTGAAAACGCTGCCTGTGGATCAGGTGCGTAACGGCATGGCAGAGTTGATCAAGATTGCTGTCGTCGCCAATAGCGAAATTTTTGAGCTGTTGGAAAAGCATGGCGAAGCACTTTTGCATACTCACTTTGGCTACTTGAATGGGACTCCTGAACTCCGCGAGGTGGCTCATAAGGTTACTTATGATGCGATTAACACTATGTTGGGCCTGGAAGTGCCTAACTTGCACGAGCTAGATCTCGATCGCGTGATCGCATACGGTCATACCTGGAGCCCTACTCTGGAATTAACGCCGGAAATTCCGATGTTCCACGGTCACAGTGTCAACATTGATATGGCATTCTCGGCAACGATTGCTCAGCAGCGGGGCTATATTTCGATCCTCGATCGCGATCGCATTCTAGGATTAATGAGCCGCATCGGTTTGGCAATTGATAGCCCTTATTTGACCCCTGAATTGTTGTGGAAAGCCACAGAATCTATCAGTCGGACACGCGATGGTTTGGTGCGGGCAGCAGTTCCCAAGCCGATCGGAAGCTGTGTTTTCATGAACGATTTGACAAGGGAACAGTTGGATGAAACCCTGGCAATCCACAAAGAAATCTGTCGTGGCTATGCTCGCGGTGGAGATGGCGAAGATATGTATATGTCGTTAGAGACGGCTAATACTCCGATCGCAGCAGGGGCAAAAGCGTGACAGTAGCCCCTAGAGCTGTGACACCGCTAGGCATCGTGGCGGCACAACTTGAACATCTCAGACAGCAGATAGAAGGCTTAGATAGCGTTGATCCAAATCTCAAGTCACAATTGCGACAAGCAAGTGAGTTGGCAAGTGGGTTAGATCCTTACATCAATCGTTGTACAACGCCCGAGTCTCCGGCTTTGGCAGCCCTGGTTAAGCGCACCCAATCAGAAAATTGGAGCCAGCGGTTTTCCGACAGCGAGACTGTACAGCAGTTAGAGCAAGAAATGCTATCCGGGCATCTGGAAGGTCAAACTCTCAAATTTTTTGTGCATTTAACTCGGGCGAAGCGAGTCTTAGAAATCGGTATGTTTACTGGCTACTCTGCCCTGGCTATGGCTGAAGCTCTTCCCAATGATGGCGAAGTAGTTGCCTGTGAGGTAGATGCCTATGTCGCCGAGTTTGCTCAGCAATGTTTTAAAGAGTCTCCCGACGGCCACAAAATTTCGGTCAAAGTTGCACCGGCGCTGTTGACTCTCAAAGAGTTAGCCGCCGAGAAAAGTGAAGTGTTCGATTTGGTCTTTATTGATGCCGACAAGGCTGGATATGTAGACTATTTGAACTTTTTGCTAGACACCAATCTGCTAGCACCTAACGCTTTGATTTGTGTAGACAATACCTTGATGCAGGGGCAGCCTTATCTATCAGGTGAGACTACTGCTAACGGGGTGGCGATCGCCAAATTCAACCAAGCAGTTGTAGACGATCCTCGGATCGAACAGGTGCTGCTTCCTGTCAGAGATGGACTCACGCTAATTCGCCGAGTTTAAGTAACATTCCGACACCGAGCAATCAAATAGGTTTGTAGTGAGGACTTCAGTCCTTCTTTTTGCGGACTAAAGTCCTCACTACAAGCAATCAAATAGGTTTGTAGTGAGG
>JAJAYT010000299.1 GCA_026786085.1 Microcoleus sp. CAN_BIN18
AGCTAGAACCCCGACTTCTTCAAGAAGTCGGGGCTCTGACATAATGCTCTAAGCTACGCCCAAATCAATCGGGATTAATATTACCAGAAATCAGGACGGCAATGCCGTGTCCTAATATTAAATTAGCGCGAGATAAAATGTGCCCAAACATTCCCATCTGGCCCGGAGACTTGATTGATGTAACCGTAGGGATACATCAACTTTCTGCCTTCAGTATCCCTGTAACCGGTGAGTGCATCTCCCCAAGGATCTTGGACGATATAACCCTCAGAATTGTAACCAATTAAGGTGATAATGTGACCGGCCGCCGTAAAATCTCCCGCTAAAACTACCGGCCGTCGATTCAGCAATTCCGATCGCACATCAGCCCATTTCCGAGTCGTACTAAAACTCGTCTTGAACCCGTAAGCCTGAATCAGCGCCGAAAGCACGCTATGATCCGTTTGCGAACCCTGGCCGGCATAGTCGAAACACCACTGCAACAACTCATCCTCCAACTGTCCGCCCCACTTAGAACGAACGCCATAGTAATAAAATACCATTGCGATCGCAGTTACATTGCAAGTAGACCAGTCAAAACGGGGATTGTCCCGCTGCGAAAAATACGGCACGTTCAATTCCACATTATTCGGAACCGGATCGAAAATTTTATCTCCCCGCTTGAACTGCACAGAAGTAGGAAAAACAAAACCTGTATTGCCAAAATTAGGCAGTTCTTCAGTCAGGGAAATTTTTAGGTGATTTTGTTCCAAACCGTAGCTTTCCACGCCGTAAACTCGACCTAAAGGCAGTGTAGTCCTCTCCGTAGCTGTTAGCTTGGCAGCCTCTACTGGCCGTTTTTTAAACACAGTTGGTTGCAGCATTGTCATCGTCAAAGCATTCGGATCAAAAGGGACTTCTTTGCCGTCTTTTTTGATTTGAACGTGCTGCCAATAAATAAATCCGACATTACCGAAACCGGGAATAGCTTCGGCAAAAGTTACTCGGAAATGTCCCAAAGTGCACGCATAACCAGTGATGGCGTAGGTACTACCTAAAATTAGGTCGGCAACTTGATTTGCAGGCAGTTTTGATGAATCTACTGGTTTACCTTTAATCTGAGTTGTTTGAGTTACTAACAGTTGAGCGCTGACATTGCTATTCGGTACGTCGGCTAGGTCAAATTTCAGAACTTTTGTACCTTTGGCCAACTGAACGTCTGGTTCGTAAAAATAGCCAAAAGTGCCGATCGGCGAAATTGCCGCATCCAGAACCACCTTGAGATGCCCGTCAATAAATCCGTACTTGCTAACCGCCAAAGTCAGGCCTGCTTTGACAAGAACTTTTTGCTGACTATTGAGCCGGGAAGAATCAAATGGAGCTACCTTAAACAAAGTGTCAGAAACTATCTTTAAAGTCAAAGCTTTGCCGACAGTCAGCGGATCGGAACTTACGGTAATGTAAATTATTTGGCTTCCCGTAACATTGCCTTTGCTATCAGTTGCTCGCAGGCGTAGCCACCGAGCTCCAGCTATCTTAAATCCCTGCGGCAAATTTACTTGCCAAGTGCCGTTAGTTTGATTGAGAGTGACGGTTAGCGGGAATTTATCCTCGGCGAGTACGTCAACTTTTACGACTTCTTGTCGGTCAAATGTACCCCCAAGGACGATCGCCTGATTTACCAAAACTTCCGTCGGGCCTTGATAAGTTAAATTTGGTGCCGGGTTAAAAGATTTGCCGCCGCGACTGAATTGCACGAAATCGGGAAACACAAAACCCGTATTTCCAAATGGTGGTAAATTTTCAGTCAGCGAAACTTTAATGTGACCTTGTTCTATAGAGAATCCCGAAACTCCGTAAATCATTCCCGCAGGCAAATTAATTTTGTCTGCTGCTTGCAGGTTTGCCGCAGCCGCCGGCCGCTTTTTAAGTACAGTCGTTTTGACAACAGTCATGGTAACTGCATTTCTATCAAATGAAATTCCCCGGCCGTCTTGCAAGATTTGGACGTGCTGCGAGTACAAAAATCCTGAATTGCCAAAACTGGAAATCGCGCGATCGAGGGTAACTCGGAAATGATTTTCTACGCAAGCATAGCCGAGAATATTGAACGTTTCTCCTTGATTAAATCGGACTTTCTGATTTTCTGCTAAGGTAGCAGAATCTGCGGGGCTGCGCTTTAACCAAGTTTTTTTGTTTACCCACAGCAACTGCATTCCAGCGGCTGGGGTAGGTAAGTCAGCGCGATCGAATATCAGGATTTTTGCACCTTTCGTGATGACTACGTGCTTTTCGTAAAAAAAGCCGGATTTTCCCACCGGGGAAATTGGATTATTTAGTTGAACTTGCAGGTGTCCGTCTTCTAACTCGTAGTCGGTAATTTGATAAGTTGTTCCTGCTGGTACGTCCGCTTTTTGGGTATCGTTAAGATTGCTAGTCGGCACTGTTCCGGCTTTGAATCTGGTAAATTGGAGAGTAATTAACGTGAAGAATTGTTGGGAGGAGTTAGCAGCAGGATTAACTTTGATGTTAATTGTTTGTTCGCCGATAACTTTGCCAGCCTTATCAGTTGCCTTCACCTGCACTGTGCGAGTTCCAGGGCTATCGAATCCTTTGTCTAAACCGATATTCCAGATGCCTGTAGATGGATTTATCCCAGCCTTCAGGACATTTGAGCCTTCTGTGGCTGAAATCGCAGCCACTCGATTTTTGTCAAAACTGCCAACTAAGACAGCGGCTCGATTGGCCTCAATTTCTTTTGGGCCTAAGTAACTCAAAATAGTGTTGGTGCTTGTCATTATCTATCAGCCTACCTACTTAATTATTCAGCTACAGCAAGGATAACTTCTGATTTTATCAAACACAACGATCGATCCCGAATAAAACCGCCCCTAGATTCAGTCTACGGGCGGTAAGTGCCTTTGAAAGCGCAAATTTTTAATTGTTGGCGGGATTTCGGCTCAAAATCTAACTGTAGGGCGTACACCGCGCACCTGACGATAATCTAGGCTGGTTGAGCGGATTTGTCGTGCAAGTTTTGGGGGAACAAATTTAGTTAGAGCAGGCTGCTAGCCACCGTACCCGTGACCCCTCACTAAACTATGGTGACAAGAATATCTTGAGCGTGAGTGTCAACTTTCATGGTGTCCCCTTCATAAACTTGAATGATTTTGCCGGTACCATCGATGACAAAGGTGACGCGCTTGGCATAATCGCCCTTCTCGACATCGTAAGCTTTGGTAATCGCACCATCAACATCTGCTAATAGCTGGAAAGGCAAAACGTACTTCTCTGTGAACTTTTGGTGAGATTCTTCGTTGTCGCGGCTGACACCGAGAACTACAATATCTTTGCCCTTGTATTCTTCATGGGCTGCTTTGAAGCTTTGGGCTTGTCTGGTGCAGCCTGGGGTGTCATCTTTGGGGTAGAAATACAAGATTACGGTTTTACCCGTAAATTCGGAGAGAGAGACTGTTTTGCCGTTTGTGTCTTTGGCGGTGAATTGAGGAGCCGCGCACCCTACTGGTAATGTCATAGTTTTGTTTCCCTTGGGATTTATTAAGTGTATTTTAATTGATTTTGGACTGTTGCTGTCAATCTTTTGAATGCCAGATTCGGGATTGACTGCGGGAAACCGAAAATTCGCGCTTTGAAATAGTTCGGCTGGGTTATTTTCTGTCTTGACTGGCGGGCGATCGCGTGTTAAATTATCGGTGTCTCCTCAAAATTTGCTGATTCTATTAAACTTAATTTACCAAACAAAATATGATAGACTTTTACACTGTTATCATCAGAAAAAGTGCCAATAATTGGGTAGCTTTGTGCTTGGAGAATGGATTGGTGGGACAAGGAAACACTCCCGAACAATCTATTGATAAACTCAAACAGGCGATCGAGTCATTTTCCGAAGTTTATGAAGCTGAATCAGATATTTATCTCAGTCCCCTTGCTATTAATGAATTACACGAATTTCTGATTTGAGAAGATGCCGAAGCCTCAGACACTTATGAACTAAGAAAAGTTTATGCCTAAAATTGCTTTTACAGCCAAACTCGTCTAACCTGTCCTAAAATAGAAGAAACAACCTATATTAATTCCCTACCATGTCGATCGCCGTAATTCAAGAACACATCGAAATCACCCCAGGAGTCTGTGGGGGAAAACCCCGTATCGCCGGACATCGCTTCCGAGTTCAGGATATTGTTGTTTGGCACGAACAAATGGGAATGTCACCAGACGAAATTTTGTATCACTATCCCAGCATTACTTTATCTGATATCTATGCAGCTTTAGCGTATTATCACGATCGTCGAGATGAAATTCGCTCTGCAATCGAAGCAGATGCAGAATTTGCCCGCCAATTGAAAGCTCAAACCCCATCGCTATTGCAACAAAAATTAAAAAATCTTCAGCATGGCTAAGATTAAATTTCATCGTAATTCCTGAATAATAAAATCAGCTATCTGTAACTCTAACCACTCTTTACTACTCCGGCATTCTTACGCAATCGTTTGTAATGAATTCACTGGCATTTTTCACAACAGTCGGCAAACCTGGAGCCACAACAGACAAACCCTGACTTTCCCGATTTGCCACCTCAAAATTCAACTCTAATAGAAACTTCAATGGATCATCTTTAGCTTTCATCCCATAAGCTTCTCGCACAGCGGCATCGAGTTCTGCTTGAGCTTTACGGAGAGGATTGTCTCCTGGTAAATCCAAGGTGCGATAGAGTTCTCGCAAACTCCACTGATTTTCAGTCATTACCTTGCGCCGTAACAGTCGTAACTTCACGGCTGCGGCTGCCACTTTTTTAGCCTGTGCTAGTGTAGGCGATTGAGGGAAAGGAAAGGAATCAAAAACAGTATCAGAGGTGTAGCGAAATCGTGCAGTCAGAGTTGAACAACGTACAACAAACCAAGCCCAATGAATTCCTGATTGAAGAATACCAAAAGAGTAATCGTCGGGCAAGGGGAAAACTATCAAAGCAGCATTGGGACGTATGCTCGTATAAATGAATTCAAAAATTGGTCGCTTTGTAACTTGACCACAAGCAATATACCTCTCAATTTGAGAAATTTTTGAAAGCAGTTCCGAGCGACCTCGCCAGAATTTCCACCAATGTTGAAAGTGAGATTGACGAGGACCAGTTTCTTTACCAGTCTCCCGATACTCCTTCTCAGCATTATCTTTCATGGCAGGCATAACAAATTGCTGAATATGCTCATAAGCTTTTTTGTGTTTCATTGCAGAAAAAACATCATTACATTGATTCAAATCAATTGAATATCGACTGGGTAAGCCATTGAGATTACCAAAAAGTTCATCTGCGATTAGATAAGGATAAACTACGGATGCAGAGGAAGAATCAGCTAGAATAACTTTAGCCTTATTCGGGAGCAGCAAAAATCCATCATGTCCATGTGTTTGCCCTTGATAACAAGCTTCTGAATTAGCATTTATCGATAACTTTTTAGCTTGAGTGACATCAAATTTTGGAGACAAAGCTGAATTGATTGTATCCAGTTCTGCAATTTCCCAAGGGCTATTTTTGTCATCTCCAACTTGAGTAAAGAGTTTCTTTTTGCCCGGTTGGTCGCTCTTAATCCAGTTGGCAATAGAAACATGAACAACCGCATCGCCTGACCAAACTTGAGTAGAAACCGCTTCAGTAATCGTGCCACCATTGCCCACAATATAATCTAAACCACCTTCACGGGAATAGTTTTGCCGGATAGTGTTTGTGCCTACAAGTCCGGCGCGTCCATTCGGTTTCAGTTCGTCGTGGGCGCGGCGAAACCAATAGACACAAAAATCTGCCCTTCCGGGTACTCCGGGATATTTTGCCCGGACTCGGCGCACATAGGCGACTCCATATTCCTGCTGCATTTTGTTTTTCGACTGGTAGGGCGGATTGCCAATAATTGCATCTGCCTCTGTCCAATCGCAAAACAGAGCATCATCACAGCGAATATTTTGATCCAAGTTATCGAGGGGTAAAGCGCGATCGAGTTCCAGTGCTAGGTTCATTTGTGCCGTCTGTAGCAAGTGGTTTTCTTCATCTAAAGCTAACTTTTTGGCAAGCATCAGCGTCACTTTTGCCAATTCCACTGCAAAGGGTTTGATATCAATGCCGTAAAACTGGCTTGTCTTCACCAGCGACATCGTACCAATGGCATTACCAGCACGAGAGAAATTCTCATGAATCTTGGTTAGCAACTGTGCCTCTAACCTCTTGAGTTCCCGATAAGCAACATAGAGAAAATTACCGCTGCCACAGGCTGGATCGAGCACTTTAAAATCGAGCAATTCCAGCCGCAGTGCCAGCAAATCCTTTAGCGTATTCGCCGCTTCGATGCGCTCTCGCCAAGGGCGAATAATCGTAGGCAAAACTACTTTTTGAATATCTACCTCGCTAGTGTAGTGAGCGCCCAAAGCATGACGTTCTGCTTTGCCCATACTCGATTCAAATAATGTGCCAAAAATCGCAGGTTCCACTTTTGACCACCGTTCCGCTGCCGCCGCCAACAGCAGATCAATTTCACTTCTGGTTAAAGCTATGGGTTCAATAGTTGAAAATATGCCACCATTAAAATAGGATACATCTCGGTAGCGGCTATCCTTGGGAGCAGGGCGATTGCTGCCCATCTGCCGAAATAATCCCCCAATTAAATCATAGGAACTTTCTCGATTTGTCTTGCAAACTTCTAATAATTCCGTGAATAAACCTCTCGGCAATAGATCGATATCTTCAGCAAACAATGCTACAACACACTGAAGGATAAACCTTTGAGCCGTTTCTACTTTTTCGCCGCGCTCTACTAAGCGATTGAAGACTTGAGCAACTTTGTCAGCAGCGGTTCTGGTGACATCAATTTGGTTATTATTAAATAAAGGCTGGCGATTTTCGGGAAAGAGAAAGTTAAGGGCAGTGAAGCGATCGGGTAACTCTTCTAGTTTAACGCGATCGACTGGTTCCCGAAGCTGAAGATCGAAGTCGTAAACCCAAAACTCGTCAAAATTGCAGAGAATGACGTATTTCGGGCGTTGGGGCACCAGTTCCAGCCAATATTCAAAGGCTTGTTGATAGTGTTTTTCTAGTTTTTCGCCACGCTTTTTCATTTCCAACAATAACCGGGGCCGCCACAGTAAATCAGCAAACTTTGTGGTTTTGCCTTTCGCTTTCACCCGATATTCTAGTTCGGCTCCTGCTTCCTTGTAGCCTGGATGACCGAAGGCCTGAAACAGGCGATCGCAAAATACCTGAGCTTCACCCTTTTCATCCCCCTTCAAAGTGCGGACGTAATCAACAAAAACTCTAATATTACCTACTATGTCGATCATACAGAGTTCCTCTAGATCCTCCCAATTCTAAGAGCTTTTGAACGAATATAGTTCTTAAAAAATGGGTGATTAGGGGGCATTTTCAACCCTTGATTCTACAACGCAGATTTTTGTTACCTCAATAGAAATAGCTGCAACAATCCACCCACAACGCTAATCAGAGATTGACCCAATCCACCGTTGCTTTCTTTGCGCTCTTTGGGCGGATTTTTAATGCTTTGCGCTAGCTTTTGGGCCGCTTCAGCATTTTCTTTTTGACCTTGTTGTGAAAATAGAGCAGATGCGAATTCGGTGTCTTGAACGGCTCCCTCTTTGTTACCCACCTCTAATCGAGCGATCGCTCGCCCAAAATAAGCCATCGCCTGGTCAGGCTTGCGAATGATCGCCTGGTTGAACTGCTCGATCGCTTTTTCATAGTTGTGCTGTTTTCCGGCTTCGACTGCCCAGCGATAAAAATCTTCGGGGTTGCCTGCGGTAGGAGATAGCCCGATCGCGCCTTGCAGAGCAGCGTTTTCCATTCGGGCATCGGTGAGATCGGCTCCTGATAAGAAGGCTCCT
>JAJAYT010000300.1 GCA_026786085.1 Microcoleus sp. CAN_BIN18
ATTCCAGCCCCGGCGCCCGCACCAAGTCACGCACCAATTCCAACTCCCGCACCCGCAAATATCCCCAATTTAATTCCCTTAGAAATCAGCAGGTTTAGCGTCGCACAAACATTAGACCAAAACAATGCTAATGATGCTGTTGCCCTCATTGACCAACTCTTTGAACAAGACTATGAAAATTATTATGGCGAAAATTTCACCGACAAAAAAGTAACAGTTGAATATCTGAGAGAAACTCTCAAAAAAATTAAGGAGGAAACCGGGAAGCAAGCTGTGATTGTTTACGCGCTCGTCCGTTTTGAAGCATTATGGCTAGTATTAGTAGTTCCCGACGGCCCTCCCATTCTCAAAAAAGTCCCTGTCACTAGCAAAGATTTGCTAGCAAAAGTGAAAAGTTTTCACAGTTTGCTAGCAAAAAAGAATGATGCGGCGGAAGAGCGAGAATATTTGCCAATTGCTAAGGAACTTTACCAGTGGTTAATTGCGCCGATTCGTGGGAAGTTAGAAGAGTTAAATATCGATACGCTAGTGTTTTCTTTCGATGCGGGTTTGCGACAATTGCCGATCGCAGCTTTGCACGACGGCGAGCAATTTCTAATAGAAAAGTACAGCCTCGGCTCAATTCCTAGCGTCAGTTTGACTAACACGAATTATCAAAGTTTGAAAAACGCGCAAGTTTTGGCAATGGGTGCTTCGGAATTTCCCCATACTAATAAAGATCCTTTGCCTGCGGTGCCGATCGAATTATCTGCGATCGCCGGTACCAAAAGCAATACCCAAAATCCTGCCCAATTGCCTTTGTGGCCAGGCATTTCTTTTCTCAATCAAGATTTTACCCTAGAAAATCTCAGAAAACAGCGCGAGCAACAAGCCTTTGATATTGTTCACTTGGCTACTCACGCCAGTTTTCCCCAAAATCAATACGGGCGCAAGGAGGCTGAGATTGATTTGTGGGAGCGCTCTTTGGCTTTGGATGAATTTAGGTTGGCGAAGTGGTACGATCGCCGACAAGTCGAGTTATTGGTGCTGAGTGCGTGCGAAACTGCGATCGGCGATAATACAGCAGAAATGGGTTTTGCTGGGCTGGCAGTCGGCAGCGGTGTAAAATCAGCTTTGGCGAGTTTGTGGAAAGTTAATGATTATGCGACTTTGGGGCTGATGACTGAGTTTTATGGTAATTTGCGATCGGCCCCCATGAAAGCTGAAGCGCTCAGACAAGCTCAAATAGCCATGATCCGCAAACAGGTAGTAATTAAAGATGGTAAGTTGGTGGGGAGTCAAAAAAGCGCGATCGACCTTACTCAAGCCGCACAAGTAGCAAATTCAGATTTATCTCACCCGAATTTTTGGGCAGGGTTTACCATAATTGGCAGTCCTTGGTAAGCTGTTCAGCATTTAAATTGTATGCCAAGAAATAATCAAACTCTTGTGGGACGTTGCTCAGAGCATCGCCCCGAATATGCAATTTAAATGCACAACAGCTTAATGGACGATATCTGTAGGGAAACGGCGCTGTCCAAGGAGTGTCAACTTAAGCCGAAAGCCCGCCAGTCCTCTTGCTCACCCGCCAGTCCGCCAGGGGTTTCAACCCCTGCCGGACTATTGGTTGTACCTTAAGTTGACACTCCTTGGGCTCTTGGAGTGTCCGGCGCGGGGACTAAAGACACGACAACACCGTTTCCGGCGCGGAAATTTTAATCGTCAGGTGCACCACTCCGTGGCCGCCCTAGATTCACTGGCGGGATTTTGCCAAAAATAAATGTATCCCAGACGACTATCTTTTGATGTCATAAATTTGGTATGAATAGCAAAACTAAACACTCTTTGGAGCAAAACCTGTGGGCAAGTTTGATAAAATATTCAATTCAGAAGATAAATCCGAAGCAACCTTGACTTTAGAGGAATCGATAGCGGCGGTAGCACTTGTCGCAGCCGAGACAAATTCCCCTGACACGGATGCTGATATCTTAGAAAGCATACTTTGGGAATCAGAAATATTTGCTGAATACTCGGAAGATGATATGTCAGCAATGTTTCAAAAACTAGCAGGTATTATCGCCCAAGACGGTTTAGGAGCATTATTTAATACTGCTTGGGCATTAATACCAGATGAGTTAGTTTTGGATACTTTTGCAATAACCACAGCAATGTTTGTCGCAGATGGCGAAGTGTCTGACAAGCACAAGCCTTTTTTCCAGGAATTCCAGAAAGCATTGGGTGTGGAAGACGAGGAATCTGAGGAAATTATCGAGGATGTAATTGCTGATTACTCGGAGGAATCTGAGGGGGAAGAGTCTGATTTAGATGGGCCATTATATGTATCTCCTGAAGGCAATTTTAGCGTCTCGATTCCAGTTGACGAGCAACGAGGTGGTAAAATTGACGAGGAAGATGGCTCTGTTGCATTTTCTGATGACTTTGGGGTTTTGCTGAAAATTGATTATTTCCTGATCGCTGATGCAGCGGAAGCAGAAATCGAGTCGGCTGGTGAGGAAGTTTATCTCAAGTCTTTTCTGGACAATTTTATTTCTCAGGCAATTCTTGATAAAGTTCCCAACTCTAAGTTACTTCACGCGGAATATTTAGAAGATGAGGAAGCTTATTTCGCGGTTTTAGATTTGCCTGCGGGTGCAACTATCAGCGGGGAAAAAAATAGTGGCCCTCTGACTCGAATTGATGCCTACCGGGGACTTATGGCTTTTATCGCTGATGATTTTTGCTACACGGTAAGCTGTCAGCGAATTTATGAGGAGGGTAATGAATTGGGTTCTCTTGAGTCTGAAGTTGAGGGAATTATGAACAATATTTTCGCGTTTATTGAGACTATTGAGTTTTCGGAAGCCGAATAAACAGGACTTATACCTTTTTCGATTAAAGAATTGGGACTGGTTTGAGCGTTCGGACTTTAGTCCTTATAATAACTGAGGACTAAAGTCGGAACGATCGAACTGGAAGCGGTTATTTTACTGGACTGCTAGATATTAGAGGTTTTTACCAGAAAATAGTGCGATCGAGAATCGGCTTTTTGACTAATTCTCGATCGCACTTCCAGATACACTCAGTCAACCACAGTCGATCGACAGTAGCAATTAGCAGCCATTTTCGACTAGCTAGCAGCCTGAGCTTCCAATTTTTGCTTGAGTTCTTCCAAAGCGCTCGCCCAGCGCGGATCTGGCTGCACCGAGCCGGAATCAGCGTTTGGTACGGTTGTTGTTGACTGATTACGGCGAGACTTGTTGTTGTCACCCCGACGGCGATTGCTTTTGCTGGAACCGCCTCCACCTTGGGTAGGGGGAGCCGAGCGCTGCTGTTGCTGCGGCGCAGGTACAGGAATCGATGTCGATGTCGATGTCGATGCTGACGCGGACACCAACTGCGGTGAGGCGGGCGATGACGACGGCTGCTGCTGATCGTCTTCACCCTTCTCAGATTTACCCTTAGAGCGTGGCAATGCCTTCTCTATTTTTAGCGGGTTTTCTTTGAACATCAAGCCGTTGTATTTCTCAATAACTTGATCGGCTTGTTCGTCGGTTAGTACCGTCACAAAACCAAATCCTCTGCATTTACCAGTTTTGCGATCGGTAATTACCTTTGTGGTGACAGATTCACCCTCCGGTGCAAAAACTTCTTGCAATTCTAGGCGATCGAGTTCCTTCGGTAAATTACCAACATAAAGACGAATAGACATGAAAAATTCCTCCAGACTTGGATTTTAATTAATTTGCTCGAACAGAATTACCCGAAGTCAACTGAATATTGACTACTGGGAAACACCACATAACCGCAGAATTTGCGCATTCCTCCCACCAACCTTGACAGCTCCCCGCACCTTTTAGGACAAAAGGATGATTTACTCCGATCAGGCCGGAAATTAACCGCCGATGCAGAGAGCTTTTAAATCTCAGGTTGTTGTGTAAACTTTTAGTCATCACTCAAATGTTGAGGCTATTGGCTATTCTGTATTACTTACTTCCGGTTTTGATTCAGAATGTTTATAGCCAGCGCCGTTTAGAAATTTATGTCCAAGGATGTCAATTGCAAGCGATTGGAATGCCAATATTCAGTCTAATACAGTGAGGGATAAAATCGCCAACATTTTTTCAGCCAGTAATTTTACCTCACCCCTAATCTCGCTCCTAATGCTGAGAACTACTCACTTACCTGGTATCCCTTAAATCGGGGCCGGCAGTGTCCGACCATTGTTTAAAGGTATCACAGCCTTGGTAACAGAGCTAGTTATTTAGGAAGATTTCATGCTGAATTTAACGAAAACCATATTTGAATCACTTTTCTGAATTCATCCTGCACAGGGAAATTGGCGATCGAAAAAAAACAGCCGACAAGCGGCTGGCTGAACTTGCTGTGTTGGGAGGTTGACAATTTTTACGCAATACCTTAGCGATTTTAGCCAACTGAAGTTATCGCGCTATTTGGTTTAATCCAATTTGTATAAATAAATGTAACAGGCTATCGGCAAAAAAGCAACTTTTCTTTACGAAGGAAGTTCGGCAACGGATTTTATAACGGATGCAAACGGATGTAACTGATGTAACGGATAGACTGTAGGGTGTGCACTGCGCACCAAGGATAGACTGTAGGGTGTGCACTGCGCACCAAGGATAGACTGTAGGGTGTGCACTGCGCACCTCCAGGAGCCCATCGCCCATCCGCCATTTAACTCAATACTCATCTGCGGCTGCGCGTTGTGCGCGACTCGCGCGGCAATTCCATCACTAACAAAACTGACGCAAAAATTGGTTTGACTCGCTACTTCTAGCACTCTCGGTGCGCAGTGCACACCCTACAGAAGATCGACTATGCCTCATCTTCCGCCCTGGATAATGATGTATGCGCCCCAACAAGCAGCAGCAAAAGCCAAAACGGCAGACCAAATCGGATGTCCGCTATCACTGACTTCGCCACCTTGACTGCGGAGACTTTCGAGGTCGATCGCCACAGTAGCACCCCGGCGCAGCCAACCAGTCGCCACAACGGGTTTTCCGATCAAATCGCTGGGGCGAGTCGGTTTCGCCCACAAAGAGCCAAGGTAGCCAAACCTCGAAACATAATGCAGCCTCACCAAACCCGTCGCCGTTTGCAAAATCAAATCCTGTCCCAGCCAATTATCAATACCAGACCTACCCAGAAGTTGCCCGGAAAGCTGCACAGGTTGAGCATCTATGGGCAGAGTCTCAGGATTTGACAAAATCTCCGGTAAACTCGGCGAAGTTGTTTCTCGTGGCGTAATGTCGGGGAAAAAATAATTAATCCGCATCAAAGTACCGAGACAAAATCCGATCGGCAAACAGCCCCAAAAGATCGATCGATCGCCCAAAAGCCAATCGAGTTGCCAAATACTCGTCTTGGAAAACAGCCAGCTAACCATCCACAGCAGCGCCACAATCCCCAAACCCATCGGAATCCCAAAAAACGGCGCACCCTGTAAAAATAGTTTTGAGTCTTTAAATTCGAGGATTGATTTAAACAGAGACAATTTTGGTTTCTTAGTTTGTTCCTGCACTCCCGCGTCTGCCAAATTTAACTCTGTGTCGAGTTTCCAAAATTGAGCGTAGAGTTCCAATAGCTTGAAACGCTCTCCCAGCAAAGGATGCGCGCTGTTAACAGTCAACCAAGTGCGATCGGGATTGGCGACATCCCAGAGTAAAATCTGTTCTAGCGGCGCGTGTAATGCAGCACCACCAAGGGTTACAGCTTGCCCGATGCCTACAGGTAACAACAAATCGAAACTTTCGAGAAAAAAGCTGGTTTGTTTTTCCCGATCGATATTAGCAGCAATGCCGATCGCAATTTTAGTGATAGCCCGCGTCAAACCGTTGGGATTGCCGGTAATTTCTGCTGAAGTTCGATCGCTAAAATACACTCTACGGCGCGACAACCACAACATCGGCCAGCGCAACAACTTATAAATCCCGTAA
>JAJAYT010000301.1 GCA_026786085.1 Microcoleus sp. CAN_BIN18
AAGAAATCGTCTACTAAGAAGTCTGCGTCTGCGACTGCGAGTAAGAATAAGACTACTTTATTTTAGTGTAGTTTTCACTCATCGAGATACGGGGAGGGTGTAGGGGCGGGGCCCCCGTGCCCGCCCGGTTTTTTTGTTGGGTAAGAGACTTGACAAATTTAGGTTTGTAGTAAGGACTTCAGTCCTTCCAATTGGGTTTGAGTGTCGTAGGGCGATCGGAGTTTTTCAAGAAAGAGATGTTTGGGCGCTCGCTACCATATTATAATGGAATTTTATCGTAAAAAAACAGGAGTAAATTTCGGGAATATATGGAAAAATATACAAATGAGTTCATATCCTTTGACCTAAGAATTCCTCGATCTTCTGGAGGCAAACCAATCAATCTCACTATCAATATTGAGGCAGTATCATATGGTGCTTAAACATTGGCTGGAGAAAGTAGTTCTTGAGTATCCAGAAGCTAGCAAAGATAGCTTTACAGGACACCCATTTGCTAGCTATTTCAGAAAGACGATCCCAAAATCTATAGAGTCATTCTTACATCTCCCCGATATGTACAGCATTAAAGCTTCGGCCGGTAACGGTGCTTGGGCTAAAGTTCCTTGGATTGCAATATTTAATAAATTAGTCACTGAGACTGTAACTTCAGGATTTTACTGTGTTTACTTTTTTCCTGTGGATGGCTCTGGTGTTTATCTTTCTTTAAATCAGGGTATTGCAGATATACGCGATGACTGTGGGCTTCCTGGATCAAGAAATATGGTGAGAAATCAAGCAATATTTTTTAGAGATACCCTTGGAGAAGAAGCGATTAAAGATTTTTCTGATTCACTAGACTTAAAGCTAACTTTCATTTCTAAAAAAGACGCTAGAAGATTGGGGCAGGCTTATGAAGCCGGTAACATTGCATCCAAATTTTACCCTAGAAATGAGATACCTGATGATGAGGTATTGACTGACGACCTCAATAAACTCCTAGAAATTTACTTTACTCTTTTTGAAAAACTTTATTTAATAAATGACATTCTGAACTCCGCTCAAAAAGAAGACGAATGGTTTGAAGATTTGACAAAATATAGAATACATAGAGTTACTGAAAGAAACCAAAGTTTATCTAAAAGAGTCAAGCAGTTACAAGGTTATATATGCAAAGCTTGCGATTTCAACTTTGAAGCTCGATATGGAGAAGTAGGCAAGCAATTTATAGAGGCGCATCATACTGTTCCAATATCAAGCTTGAGCAAGGCGAAAATTAAATTAGATCCAATACAAGACTTTACGGTTCTTTGCTCCAACTGTCATCGCATGATCCATCGAATTAAGCCAACGCCAACTTTGGAGGAATTCAAGAAAATATTGAAGATGTAAAATGCTAAATATGCTGATCTCGCGCCCCCAACGCCGCAAAAACCCCCTATCAATAACCAGACGTTGGTCTAAAATCTCCTCAGCCGCCAGAAAGGCGATATGTGCGATCGCACAAACTGCCGATATCAACTAGCCTGTGGCGATCGCTTAAGATATAGACGGCGGCCCTGAGCGATAAACTCGAATCAATTGACCTGTTAATGTTTCAAGTGACGAAATAGCCTCATTAATATTAGCAGCCATTCTGGCTAAATCCTCCTCTGCCCTACAGACAATGATTCCAGCATGGTCATGCTGCAAGCTGTGCAGTCTGATGAAATGACGGCGATTGAGAGTTAAAACAGCCCGATTTTTACTGACTGCAAAAGCTAACACTTCTTCGTCAGGAATTTTTTGATTATCCTTTCCGGCTTCTTGCACTGTCAGAATATTGTGACTCATAGAGCGCAGCAATTCTACAACCACTCTGGGAAATTGTTCGTCAGCATAAAGACGCGCCATTATCTCAATCCTCGTCATTCTCGCGGATAGCTATTTCAATTTCATCGGGGAAAGCGGCCGCGTAAGCCCAGGCATTTGCTAAATCAGTAGCAGTTAGTGTGGGATAGTTATCTAAGAGTTGGGATTCGTTCATACCCAAGCGGCGAAAACTCACCAGCACCCAAACAGGAATCCGAGTCTTTCTAATACAAGCATCACCGCCGCAGACACCGGGAGTTTTGCTAATTCCTTGCCAGGTGTTAGCTAAATTTTGGGTTAATAATTGGATAATTTGAGCTTTTTCGCTTGGCGTTAAGGCTAAGAGTTGTGCTTCTAATTCTTCGATTTTCATACAACCTGTTCGATTTATGCAATATGTATGTATTTGCTATTGTAGCGCGCTCGTAGGTTTATTGGATATTTTCAGGTGTATCTAAAATTTCGTCAGCCTCGTCTTGCAGCCTAATTGCTTCCTCAATTTCGTCAGGATAAGCGACCGCATAAGCCCAAACATTTACTAAATCAGTGGCACTGAGATGGGGATAGCAATCTAGGATAAAAGCATCGGTAGCGCCGTCATTGCGATAGCTAGCCAGCAACCACACGGGAATCCGAGTTTTGTCAATACAAGCATCGCCACCCATCACGCCGGGAGTTTTTGTAATAGAGCGTCCGCTGTTTTTGAGACTTTGGGTTAAGATACGAATTGCCTCAGCTTTCTCCCTTGGCGTTAAGGCAAGAAGTTGCGCTTCTAATTCTGGGATTGTCATAGAGCTTATTTGATTTATGAATTATGTATCTATTTTAGATTGTAGGGCGATCGCCCTATTAGTTAGGTTTCTTGCAAAACGTTTTGAATTAATTCTGCTGCTAGTTCTAGCCGATCGCGGTGAGTGAGGGCTTCAATCAAGGTCAACGGTGACTGCTGAGTGCCGTTGCGCGATCGCACCACCCACCTTATCCCTGACCTCGCGCTGGTTTAAAATCTCCTGGGCCAGCAGAAAGGCGATACGGGCGATCGACCAAGCGATGCGGTATTTCGACACTTAATTAGCAGTGCAAATTAGAAATATGTCAAGGCTTGACAGGCAGCGGAATAGAATACCCCTCTCCTAAAATATGTGCGACAAACTTAGTTCGAGCGTAGAAAGCCCGAGAAGTGCTGCCATGCCCTTGCCCTTTAGTTCTTGGCTGCACAAGTATGCCCATTTTTCCAGTAAGACTTGAAAATCCTTCAGTTATAATCGTTTCTCGAACAAGGTTGTAGTCTGCTTTCACTTGCTCGTAGATTTGAGGATTATCAAGATCGAAGGAAGCAACTGAATGCACAAGAGAACGATTATCTGCTTGGCTCTCAAATACCCGTGCAACAACAACCATTTTCTGTAGTTTGTTGAAGAGATGGCTTTCCTCAAATTCTTTGCTTTCGACCTCTACTGGATCTATCATCGTGATTGCCATCGTTTCTTTGACTCTGAGTTCTCCTGTTCGTCTGGCTACTAGCGGAACCAGCTTTAGCTCCCAACTGCCAAAATTAGGCGATCGAGATGAGTTAAGGGCTAATCCCAAGTAGCGTTCAATTGTATGCCCAGCCCAACCCTTGTTTTTCTGATCTTCTTTACTCCAAACCGTTATACGGTATTGATCTGCTAGTTGTCTAAGATCTTGACCTACCAATGTAGTGAGTCTTTTAATTGCCTCTACTCTTTCCATATATGACCTTACTTCAAAGCAGGTGGTAACTCGACTTGACCGGGATTGGTTAAACGTTTAATCGAGAGTTCAACATGACCTGCATCTGCTTCACAACCAATAAAATTCCGCCCTAATGATAAAGCTGCAACTCCAGTTGTGGAGGAACCAGAAAAAGGATCAAAAACTAGATCGTCTGGGTTTGTGCTTGCTCGAAGGCAACGCGCAACAAGGTCAATAGGTTTTTGTGTCGGATGCTTACCATAGAGTTTTTCATGTTTGCCAGGAGTAGACATTCGCCAGACATTCTTCATCTGTTTGTCGCCATTCTCAGCCTTCATTTCCTCATAATTGAATGTGTAACGTTCTTTTCCTTTACGTGCTTTCGTTGCCCACAGGATTAGTTCTGTTGAGTGAGTGAAACAGCGACACCCCAGATTTGGAGGTGGAGCCGGTTTTTCCCAGATAATGTCATTGAGAATACGCAAGCCAAGCTGCTGCATGGCAAATCCGATTGATGGATACACATGGAGAGTACCCGTTACCCAGATGGTACCAGTAGGTTTAAGCAGCCGATAACAAGCAGCCAACCATGCTTTGTTAAATTCATGGTCTAGTTCAACACCTTGACTGCGATCCCATTCCCCCTTGTTTACCTTGACCATACGACCAGCCACGCAGGTAATACCATCATTGGACAGGTTGTAAGGCGGATCAGTCCAGATGCAGTCTACGCTTTCAGCAGGCAGCAAAGCCATGAGTTTCAAGCTATCGCCGTGATAAAGGTGAGACAGTCCATCATGCGATCGCCAAACGACCTCCGGCTTTACCTGTTCAAGTTGTACTTGTGAAGTCATAAGGCTTGTTTACTGCTCGGTTGATAGTCCAAAAGTACAATCTAGATTTTAGATTGGATTTGAAAGTTTATCACAAATTTCGATCGCCCAACGCCGATCGCACAAATCCCCCATCAATGACCTCTCGTTGGTCTAAAATCTCCTCAGCCAGCAGAAAGACGATATGTGCGATCGGCTTTCACGACAAAACTGCGGTAATCCAGAACTAGAAAGCGTACTATACCGCAAATCGCCCTAGAAAATTTTAATACTTTGCTTGAGTAAAAGTTGACACAGATCCAAACCATGAATTATATTAGACGTATGGATGCAGCAGACATGATCTAATCATGACATCCCGTTACCCACGAGGGTCG
>JAJAYT010000302.1 GCA_026786085.1 Microcoleus sp. CAN_BIN18
CGCTTAAGGCGATATGATGTTCACATTGCCAAAATGTTTGAAGTCACCCACTTCATGTGTCAATCGGGGAATGTAACACCCGGTATTACTTGGAATTACGCGGCTGGAGGTGGCAGGATTGATATGGGAAGTTTTGAAATAACCTGCCGACTTGCTAATCAAATAGTTAGTGCCTATGGTTTAGGTAAATCGGAACCTACGAATGTTACTTTTTCGGCTGGTGAAATCGGTCGCCCCTCTGTCAGAAGTTTCAACGTTCCTATCCTAAATATTACAGGTGATAAAGTACCGCGCTGGGTGAGTTTTGTGCAGGGATTTCAGCCAGTGAGGAGGTAGGGCGATCGATCGATCGCAATAGAAGGAGGTGTTAGAGGCAAGTATGTTGAACAATGTCGTGCCAGGACAAACTTAGTGCTTTTAGATGCAGATGTTGCCCAAGCTTTTCCCAATGATGAAGCAGTGAATGAGGCATTGAGGATGTTAATTCAGATTGCACAGCGCCAGCAATTAAATACTGTGGTACAGTAAACGGAATAAAAATGATTGGTGAGGTGCGATCGCAATTCGCAAAATTGCGAGTAATCAGCTAGTAATCTTGATTCCCAAGTATAATAGAGTTCATGTATCAGAAAATATGTCTTAATCTATGTCAAATAATGTGTAGGAACAAAAATACCATGCTACCTAAAATTACAATTGCTCAAAAGTTGACGACCAAGTTTTTAATTGTCATATTTTTCTGTCTGGGAATCCTCTTGATGCACTCTGAACCAGTCAGAGCAGAAGGAAGTCTATCTAATGTCAGCAAAAAAACAGATTGCTTTTTAGTTCTAGGAGGAAGCTGTGACAAAGAAGCGACAACCAATACATCCTCCTCTGAAACCGAAATTAAACCAGGTGCTAACCTGAGTGGAAAAAACCTACAAGGTGTTAATCTGCATAATGCTGATTTGAGAAGATCGGATTTGAGTGGTGCAAATTTAACTGGAGTAGACTTGAATGGTGCTGAGTTAAGTGAGGTTAAAATCAGCAGAATCAAAAACCCGGGCAACTTAGATTTTCAGGGATTTGATTGGAGTAAAATTAGGTTGAGCAAGGAAGATTCTCTCAAGATATTTACAGCCAACTTAAGCAAGCAAGATTTAGTCAATTTCATCAAAGCTGACCCTAATGGCTTGGATTTCAGCGGCTTGGACTGGAAGAAAGTTAAGTTAAGTCCTAAAGATGTAGTGAATTTGGTTAGCTTGAAGCTAAATCAGCAGGATTTAATTAACTTAATCAAAAACGATTCTAATCGGGTAAATTTTAGTAAGGAAGAATTATTAGGGTTAGTCCAGCTAAACTTAAAGAACAGCAGTTCATGGCGAGGTTCTACGCTAAGTAGTCAAGACCTACTAAATTTACTACCAAACAGTTTGAGTGAAGTAGACTTAAGCGGGGTTGACTTACAAAAAGCAAACTTTACTGGTAGCAACCTAAAGCAAGCTAACCTGAGTGGTGCAGACTTGAGAAAAGCAAATCTTAACGGTGCAAAAATGCCTGATGGTACTCTCTATCGACGTTAGTTTTGCTTAGTAGAGTGCGTCACCTGCTATAATCGCTCTGTTTCATCGAGAATTAATCTAAAGGTGACGCACTCTGCTAATACTCATCATTGAGGTAATCCGTAATACTCATGAGAACCATCTTGCAGGAGTTTTTGGCAGAATTTATATAATTACGCACAAGTTCAGATATGAAGCTGCTATGCCTGATGCTGCCTTATATAACAAGGAAAAAAAAGGTTAGCCAATGGTTAGCAAGTCAAGATGACGCGGTTGATATTTCCCAACCACCTGCCGATCGCGAATTATCCCAATCAGAATTTTGGCAAGCCATACAATCCTTGGCCCGACGCGGTTTAGTCGAAAAAATGCAAGTCGGAGGGCGATCGCTCTTTCTCCTCAATCCCGTATTCAAAGCATACATTCAGTGCAGGTGAAATATTATATAATCTATGAGAGATTACATTTCTTACATTTAACGGATAGAAAGCGAATCTTATGAAAACATTTACCGCTATCATCGAAAAAGATTCTGATACCAAGCTTTACGTTGGTTATATTCCTGGATTTCCTGGGGCGCATTCTCAGGGAGAAACCTTGGATGAGTTACACGAGAATCTGCGTGAGGTAATTGAGATGCTCCTAGAAGATGATACTCTCGTCATTCAGACAGAGTTTATAGGTACACAACAGATTGTGATCCGATAAACATGAGCAATATCCCAGTTCTGAAACCACAGGAAATAGTCCGCATACTAGAGAACCTTGACTTTGTAGAAGTGCGTCAAAAAGGCTCACATAAGCAATTCCGTCACGAAGATGGGCGAGGAACGACTCTTCCTTTTCATAAAGGGCGTGATATATCACCGAGATTGCTTCAGCGGATTGCAATTGATATTGGCTTGACAGTTGAGGAAATGTTGGAGTCACGGTGAGTTGACGTGAACTACGTGACTACTTTTCCCCCAAATTGCTGCAAAACTACCGAAATCAGGAACCGAAGCTGCATGGAAAAAAACTTCAAGCAGCAAAGGCAAAATGTGAGACTAAAGCATGATTTTTTTATATATCGCACTTCTCAACTTCTACCTCAACGATCGCATAAAAGCATTCACCGCATCATATTGGTCTGCCATCCGCGAATAAAACTCGATCGATCGCAAATCCAACTCCGGCAACAATTCACTCTTACTCACCAACTCATATCCCGTTGGACGCAAACAATAAACCGAAATTACACCATCCTCCCAAAACCAAACCTCCTGCACTCCCACCCGGCGATAGATTTCCAGCGTATCAATTCCACCGCTCGTCACTGTCACCTCGATCGCCAAATCTGGAACTGACTTGCGCGTACCCAAACAATAAGACTCATCTGGTTCCTTCCGTGCACCCAATTCCTTCATCCCGATAGTTGTACTGCCACGCCCGTAGAAACGAATGTCTTTCGCCCGCATATAAAGCTCTAAAAGCTGACCTAAAGTGTTTCTAGGTTCTTCATGAGCATCAGATAAAGGGGTCATAATTTCTAAACACCCATCCAAATAGGTTAAACGCGCCCCAGTTTGGGCCAAATCTACATCCAACTTTTCCAGAGTCTCCCATGTCACATTTGAGAGCAAGACTGAACCTGTACCCAATCCTGTTTGAGAAATTGCCACAACCATCTGACTTACCTTTGACAATCACTTTTCCATAATATACGACTTCCAAAACTTGGAGCCTATCGTCAACTGTTGGCTGTTAAGCTGGTGCGCATCTAATTTTAACAATCTTGTTTTGTGAAACAATCAGTGGGCAGTTGCTCCGAGCACCGCCCCAAAGATTAAATTTAAATGCCACAACAGCTTAACGGGGAACTGGAGCTAGCGGAGGTGGAGAAGGCGGAGAAACTGGAGAAAGTGGCTCGATCGGCAGTGGAGGAGCCGGAGTGCGAGCAGGTGCAGAACTGAACTGTTGTAGTTGCTGCGGGGTGAGCGATCGCAAAATTCTCAGTCCGAGAGTGTTTCGGGAGATGCCCAGAGCGTAGTTCGGCTCTAAATACGGGCGGAAATTTGATTTGTTGTTCAAATAACTTTCCATGAAAGCTAGGCTGAGTCCGTTGACGTAACGGCGGGCTAAAGCTGGTTCTGGGCCGATGACTTCTGCTGGTGGGAGAAAGAGGGTTTGAGGGGATTGCTCGATCGTTGAAAAGTGAGTCGCGTTTTTGATCATTACCAGATATTTGTTGGGTGATGTCAGCCAAGTGAAGGGTTGAATTTGTTCGAGCAAAGCGGGGGCTACCGTATCGGCGCTACCTGCGATTAGCATGACTGGGATTTTGATTTGGCTGAGGTTTGTTTCTCCCAGAATGCTGCTGGCGATCGGGTTGATGGCGATCACCGCTTTGATGCGCGGATCGCTGAAATTGTACTGGTTGCGATCTAGGCTGCGGGCGCGGCACTGCAACAGCAGCGAGAGGTTCCAAGTTTCGTTTTCGAGCTGGCAGTCTTTGTCTAGCTGTGCAAAGTTAATCCCCGCTCCGGCTAATGTTAAAGCTGTATAGCCGCCGAAAGATTGGCCGATGATGCCGACTCGCTGCAAGTCGAGCTGCCCTCGGTAGCTCGGATCGGTTGTCGAAAGTTGGGTTAAATAATCCAGCAGGTCTTTGATGTCGAGGGGGCGGTTGACAAATTCGGCTGGTTCTGATAATTGGCTGGCTCTGCCTGTTACTAAGTCTTGGATTTGTTGGGCGTTGCTGCCGGGATGTTCGGGGACGGCGACGGCAAAGCCGTAGGAGGCTAGGTGTTTGGCTAAATACTCGAAGGAAATGCGATCGGAACCTAAACCGTGGGAAATTACTACTACTGGAGCCGGTTGCGGACTTTTGAGCGGCAGGTAAATGTCTATATCAAAGGTACGATCGCGCTTTGGACTCGTCAGAGTTACCGATGATTTTTTCCAATTATAGGGGCCCTTTTCTTGGATCTGTAGCATTTCGGCGGGCGGTATACCAGGCTCCTCGGCTGCTTGTGTTTCCGACAACTGGGCGACTCCGGCGATCGTCCGATTGGAACGGTTGATCAGCGATGTCAGCTCGTTGGCGATACCCAAGCCGCGCGCAATGTCAATTCTGATGCCGTAAGTGGGGAATTTTTGCAGCACGTTGAGAATTGTCAGCCCTTCTGGATCTGAGGCTGCTAAAATTAGGGCAGCGCGGATGGCATAAAATCCGGGCTGCCGAGCTTTGGTTTGAATTACTCGGCCCAAGCGTTCTAGCAGCACTTCTCCTTGAGGCGTGTATAGGAATTGGGCGATCGTCACGTGGCTGATTTCAGCTCTGGCTTGCAGGCCGCTGCGAATCTCCGCTAGCTGTGTTTTTTTGGCGTACTGAGCGAAGCCGTCCAAGTTTGAGTCTATTTTGCCTTCTTTGGCGAAGAGTGCCAGGGATTCGATGGGAACTGATACTTCTAGCGGCCCGTAAGTGACGTAAATTCGATCGGCTCCCAAAGCCGGTGCGGCGGTGCAAACAGCCGTGAATGCAAACCATCCTAGGTATTTTGGGGCGAAGAGCCGCCGAGTGCGAAGGGGCACAGTGGAGAGACTCCGAAACAGACAGTTCATAACTTTTGCACCTAGGACTTCTAATAATTAGTCGATGAAACGATATAAATTGTTTCGCCAATATTTAACACCGAAAAATCGATCTTTTGCTTGGGAAATTAGGTTATCGTGAGAAGCATAGCCTAAGAGCTTTTTTATGACTTGGCAAGACTAGCTGAACTTAGAAATTCAACGCGCCCGGGGTCACACTTACTGGAATGCCCATTGATTATTTTTTCAGCTATGCAAGAAATTTGCGATCGAGTTTATAACTACAGTATGAGTGAGAGAATTTATCATGTTCAATGCAACTGCTATCCTGATTGACGCTTTTGTGCAAGAGCTGCAAGCTGGCTACCGCCGCACCTACGGCAAATACAAGCCCGACTACCCGGAAATTATCGCCTGGGCGGGGACTATGGCTCTGGAAAATATCGCTAACTGTGATGCTCTCTACCACAATGTGGAACACACAATGCTCGTCGCCTTGGTGGGACAAGAGATTCTCCGGGGCAAGCATATTCGCGAAGGGGGAGTGTCGCCGGAAGATTGGCTGCACTACTTGATCTCGCTGCTGTGCCACGATATCGGCTACGTGAAAGGTGTTTGCCGCCAAGACCAAGAAGCTGTCGGACTCTTCGCTACGGGTATTGATGGAGGCATGGTTTCTGTGCCGGTCGGCGCAACTTCTGCCAGTTTAACTCCTTATCATGTCGATCGAGGAAAACTCGTAATTGACGAACGCTTCGGTGGTCACACATTAATTGATGCCGAACAAATTAAGCGCAATATTGAACTGACTCGCTTCCCAGTTCCTGCTAGCGAAACTCATCAAGACAGAAACAATTATTCTGGACTCGCCAGGGCCGCCGATTTGATCGGTCAGTTGAGCGACCCCAATTACCTGCGTAAAATAAGCGCCCTATTCTACGAATTTGAGGAAGTCGGCACTAATAAAATTTTGGGCTACAAGTCCCCAGGAGATTTGCGGCAAAATTATGCCAAGTTTTATTGGAACGGAGTTTTTCCCTATATTCCAGCAGCTTTGAACTACTTGGAATTGACCCAGGGAGGCAAACAGATTATTGCTAACCTCTACGCTAACGTGTTTCAGGTAGAACACGCTGAACCGCTGGCTTTCAACAAGACTAACACTCAAGAATTTATCAAATCTCGTGCCAATGGCACCTTAAACAGCGAAAAAAATCGCGACCTCCAACCTTCTATATCCGGGGATAACAAGAAATTTAGCGAGTTTTCAGATTTGAATTTGTGAGGGATTTTCCCGCAGAATTAAGTAGCTAGAAATACGAGTCATAATTAGGATAAGTTGTGATTTCCTAGTTGCTGGCTCCTTTTTTTTGTTAAAATTGAGCTTGATAATCTAATATCATATACCCGAGTCTCAGAAAGATGAGGTACTATCCGGCATAGGGCATAGGGCATAGGGCATAGGGCATAGGGCATACCTCACCACGCTTGAGAACCGCTATATCTCGTAAAATATTAGAATCTAAAATCTGAAATCTAAAATCAATATGGCAGAAGAGATTCAGCAGCAAATTCAACAGTTGAGGCAGCAGCTACACCAAGCTAGCTATGCTTATTATGTTCTTGATGCGCCGATTATGCCAGACGAGGTGTACGATCGACTTTATCGCCAGTTGCAAGAATTAGAATCAGATAATCCTGAGTTAATTACTGCGGAAAGTCCGACTCAGCGCGTCGGAGAAAAGCCTGCTACTCAATTTTTTAGCGTCAAGCATAATATTCCTCTCTACAGTTTGGAAAATGCTTTTAATTTTGAGGAATTTGCGAAATGGCAGGAACGCTGGCAAAGGGTAGCACCCCCCCTAACTCCCCGTCAAGAGGGAAATGCACCCCCCCTAACCCCCCCTTGTGAAGGGGGGGGACAAGATGGAATTACACCTTCTCTTAGCAATGAGAAAAACAAAGAAATTACTCCCCCCCTTAGCAAGGGGGGGC
>JAJAYT010000303.1 GCA_026786085.1 Microcoleus sp. CAN_BIN18
GAGCCGCACCTTTAATTTCTCCCAACAGTTTTAGGACTTGCTCAGTCATCGAATCGGCTTCAGCTTTGCGTTCTGCGGCCAATTTTTCCAGTCGTTCTTCTGCCTGTTTGCGCTCGGTGATGTCAAAGCGGATGGCGATATATTTGACTATTGTGCCGCTGGTATCAAAGATGGGGGCGAGCGTGGAATCTACCCAGTAAAACGAGCCATCTTTGCGCCGATTTTTGATTTCCCCTTTCCACACCAAGCCGCGAGAAATTGTCAGCCACATTTCGGCAAAAAATGCTTTGGGATGGTAGCCGGAATTGACGAGGCGGTGGTCGCGGTGCAGCAGTTCTCCCATGCTGTAACCGGATATTTGGGTGAATCTGTCATTGATGTAGGTAATCAGGCCTTTGGAGTCAGTTTCGCTGACGATCGCAGCTTCATCGAGGGCATTTTGCCGCGTTTTGAGTTCTTGCAGCAAGCGTTCTTGTGTCTCGGCCAACTGCTGCATCTGCTGCTGGGATGCTCTTTCTTGGGTGATGTTGCGACAAACGACTACGCCGCCTTTGATTGCTCCTGTTTCGTCTTTGAGCGGCCGGCCGCTAATTTTCACCCACAGGCCCTGCGGCTTGCCTGCGTGGCGGGTGAAAAGCTCTACTTCGTGTACTGATTCTCCTCGAATCGTCCGCGTTAAGGGTATGTCGGCTGCGGGATAGGGAGTGACTTGATCTGGCAAAAATAAGCCGTATTTTCCCGACCACTCGTTGGGGAGAGTATCTGTCGAACCTATGCCAAAGATATCTTCGGCGGCGGGGTTGAACAAAACAAAATTGCCCTTTTCGTCGGCAGCAACTATGCCGTCGCCAATGCTGTCAATTAGCAGTTGTAAGAGATTGCTTTGTCCTCTAAATTCGTCTTCGGAACGGGCTAATTGGGCTGTTGTTTCTTGCAGTTTGGCGATCGCCTGTTTGCTTTCTGTAACGTCGCGAGCTACTGCATACATGATTTTTTCTGCTAGCAGCGGTCGCGATTTCCAGGACAGCCATTTGTAGGAACCGTCTTTGCAACGGTAGCGATTTTCAAAAGATATTGTTTCGGCGCCGCTGGCTATTTTTGCCGTTTCTGCTAATGTTTTTTCGCAGTCTTCGGGATGGACGAAATCGAGAAAAGATTGCTCTTGCAGTTCTTCTACGGTGTAGCCGAGAGTTTTTGCCCAAGCGGGATTGAGGCGCTTGAAATTGCCTTTAAAATCGGCGATGCACAGCAAGTCGAGGGACAGGGTGAAAAACCGATCGCGCTCTGCTTCGGCTTTTTTGCGATCGGTAATTTCGATCGCCACACCGCCAACACCGATCGGTTTGCCATCCTCTCCAGCCAAAGGAAAGTAAGAAGCCAGCCAATCTCGGATCGCACCCGGTTGGCCCAGAGTAGTGCCCGACACCTCGATGTTTAAAAGCGGCTCGTTGTTTGCCAGAACGCCTTGCAAAATCGGCTCTAGAGTATCAACGATTTCTGGTATAACTTCCCTGACGGTTTTGCCGAGGTGTTCGGCAACTGAGACGCCAGTAGTTTCTGCCAAACTTTCGTTGGCTTGCACGAACCGCAACTGGTCGTCAAAAATAAACATGGAGGCCGGGGCGGCGGCGAAAAATGCGTCAAAGCGGGATTGACGCAAAACTAATTCTCGTTCTAGGGCTTTGCGATCGCTAATGTCGCGAGCTTCTGGAATCAGCAGCACGACTTTGCCGTTGTCGTCTACGATCGGCTTGAGGGAGAAGTCCACAGTCATCACAGCACCTCCAGCCACGAGCACGTCGGCTTCGTAGCGGACAAATTCGCCGGCGGCGGCAGAGGCGACGGCAGCTTGCACTTTTTGCTTGGCTTCTGGGGAAATTTGCCACCACAGATTGTCGGCAAACTGGGTGCCTATGAAGTCTTCGCGCCCGAGTCCGGCGACTGTCAGGGCTGTTTGGTTGGCTTCTAAGACGGTGCCGTCTGGTTCCAGCAGCCCGACTAATTGGAACGATTGGTCGAAAATGGCTCGGAACAGTCTTTCGCGATCGCGCAGCATCTCTTCTGCGTGTTTGCGATCGCGAATATCGCGCGTCACAGTTGCTAAACCAATAGGCTCGCCTGTTTCTGGGTCTTTGAGAGTAAATAAGGTAAAGTCAACGGGAATAATTTCGTCGGTTTGAAAGTGTTTCAACCGGAATTCGCCCTCCCACAATCCATCTCGTATGACAGCAGGAAGAATCTCTTCTGCCAATATTTTCGCGTCTTCCTTCGAGAAGGATTCCAATATACTTTTGCTTCTGACTTCTTCGAGATTTTTGATTCCGTTGAGCTTCATGCCCGCAGGATTCAGGTATGTTGACTGTCCCTCCAATGTTCCTACGCCGATAAAATCTGAGCTGTTTTCGACGATCGCAATCAATCTTTGCTTTTCGATTTCAGCAAGCTTACGCTCTGTAATATCGTTGTTGGTTTCTAAAACTGCCTTCGGATTTCCCTGTTCGTCTCGCTGCAAAGTCCAGCGGCTGAATACTGTGATTTGAGTGTCGTGATTGGTACTATGAATCAGTTCTCCTTCCCAATAATCTTGGTGTTCAAGCTGTGCCGAAATGGCTGCTAAAGGTTGTTTAGGAAAGATGGTCTGAAACAGGCTATGAGTAGCTTTACCCAAAGCTTCTTGCCTGGAAAAGCCGTACATTCGCTCGGCTCCCTGATTCCAGTAATTAATCGTACCGTCTAGTTCTCGGATAATGAAAGCATCACTGGCAAGGTCGAGCATTTGCAAGTTTTGCTGCATGGCTTGTTCCGTGCGCTTGCGGTTGCTGATGTTGCGGGCGATCGTTGACAGAAATTCAAGTTCTCCAGTCTCAGATTTGTGAGCAATAATTACTTGAGAAACGGGTATTTCTTCGCCGTCTAAACTTTGCCAAATTGTCTCGCCACTCCACACCCCGTCTCGGCAAGCTGCGGGTATGCCGACGTTCATAATAGTATCGACACTTTTGGGCGATGTCAGGGCCGAAATGCTGACTCCGGCTAAATCTGAGTCCATGTCAACGTGCAAAATTTCTCTGGCGGCGCAGTTCAGATAAAGGCTGTGCCCTTCGGCGTCTGCCATTCCCACCCAGTCTGTTGTTGCTTCTAAAATTGATTTGAGCCGTAATAGCTGCTGTTCGACTGCGGTGCGATCGCGAATTTCGTGTTGTAATTGTGTATTTGTTTCCAGGATTTGCTCGGTTCTTTCATTCACTCGCTGCTCTAGTTCTGCGGTTAGCTGCTGCAATGCTGCTTCTGTCTGTTTGCGCTGGCTAATATCGCGACCTTCGGCGAGTATTTGAAATACTTCCCCTGCTTCATTTAATAAAGGCTTAAAGGACACGTCAATTACTGTCACCTGGTTATTGAATCCGGTAATTTCGTATTCTTCCCGAACAAATTTGCCTGCCGAGACTTGTTGAATATTAGCTTTCAGTTGTTGCTGGTTGGTTGGGGATGATGCCCACCAAGGTGTCAGCCAAAATTTTAGCCCCAGCACTTCTGACTGTTGGAAATTGCCCAACTCCAACGCTGTTTGATTTGCTTCGAGCACAGTACCATCGGGTTCCAATATGGCTATTAATTGAAAAGCTTGATCGAAGATTGCCTTAAATCGCTGAGTAGTTTCGTTTAGGGATTGTTCTGTATCTTTTTTAGATTGCAGAATTTGGGTGGAACCTACTAATAAACTATAGCGGCTGGAGAGGCTTAAAAAGGCGATCGCCGGAATTACAGTTATCCAATCGGACACAGTTTGCGCTACCAGGGAGTGTGGCAATCCCAGGAATTCGGCGGCGTGGCCGCTGTGTCCGAAGGCACAACTCCAAAATATGCCGGCTGTGACTGTGGCGAATGTGTCAAATCCAAATTGACGGTTTCGCCACAAACCTAAGCTGATCAGGAAGGCGATCCCAAAGTAACAGAAACAAATGATGCAATTAGCAATCCCAGCTACCAGCGATAGGGATAAGTCTGGCAATGTCAAGGTGAAAGTTGTTGCAAAAAAGTAATAGAGAAGCTGCATAAGTTATTGGTTAGTAGTTATTGGTTAGTAGTTATTGGTTAGTAGTTATTTGAGAAATTGTCAACTGTCAACTGTCAACTGTTTAATTACCAGCGTTCGGAATGGGCGATCGCCTCTACATCGACAATCATTAGCAAGCGTCCTTCGGAATTGTACAAACCTTTGAGAAAAGGAGCTAAGTCGGGACTGACATCTACCGCCGAGACAGTGCGATCGGGATTTAGGGATAAAACTCCTTCGACGCGCGATACTGCCAATCCCATCCGCATTTTAGACAATCTCACGTCTCGCGGATCGGGCGCTTCCACCACTAAGATGCGGCTGCTTGGGTGGTGC
>JAJAYT010000304.1 GCA_026786085.1 Microcoleus sp. CAN_BIN18
CGTCCCGCCTGTCCAAAAAGGACGGGCGGGACGCCCATCCCACAATAATAATTAAAATTGTAAGTTATTTAATTCGCGATCCTTACTGGTTGCGCTTATGCTTTGGCGACTACTCGATTCAACTTTCCTCGGACGATGAAGCGGATTTTAGATGCTGCAAAAATGCTGAATTTTTGAGTTGTTCTATCTACCAAATGCCAGATATTTTCAAGCTTTGAGCGCTCTTGACGATCGCCTTCCTGAAAATCATCCTGATTTTTGATGAACCAGTAACTGTTTTCTTCGTGGCGAACTGCTTTTTTTGGTCTTAAGACTTTCTGGAGCTTTTAAAACCAGACCCGATATTCCCCCAGCAATGACTGCAAAAATCGGGTTAGTCATAGCGTTCAAAACACAGTCAAACACGTACATAGTTAAGGCTACTCCTAGTGCCGCAGCGGGTGCTACTTTGGGATTAGACCAGGTTCGGGCGGGATATTTCATGCAAAAGGCGACAACAGGAAGTAACAATGAAGAAAATAGACTAGCTAAACCGACTGCACCGTAGATGCCAAATGCAATAATCCATAAGCTGTCGGTGACCGAGATATCTTGACCGTACCCGTTGTACACGCGGTTTCCGCCCGAATCCCCCCAGCCAAAAATAAATCTTTGCCGCGCTTTTTCCCCCAATATCTCTTCCATGTCAAATCTAAACTTCAGAGAGCCTGCTCTTTCTTCGCCAAATATGGGATTGATGACAGCCATCACGTCTTTGCTCGAAAATTGACCCGATGCAGCTACGTACAGATAAAACACTATATATCCAATTATGAATAGCAGGGGCAAAGAGGTGCGAAACCACTTGGCAGAAAATAATACGATCAACCCGAACGCAAATAAACTGTAGGCGCCAGTAGAACGGCACAGGAAAAAAGCGATAGTTAATACAATTGCTAGAGTCTTGATGTTTTGGCCCTGAAACTTTTTGAGCGTCCCAGTTTGCCAGAGCCAAATTCCGATTAAGGCTGCTGTCATCATCCACAGGCCCACCATCAAACCGTGCTGCATAAATACTACCGGTCTCCACCCCCCCATACGCCTTGCTTGACTCCAGTCTTCAACGGCATTGATGCCGTAAACCATTTGGTGCAGAATTGGGCCCCTAACCCCTTCAAGTAAAGTAAAAGGAATGTAGGCTAACCCACCTGCAAAAATCCCGATCGCCAATTGTCGCAGCCCGTCTAAACTACCCAGATACAAGCGTCCTAAAAAATAAGGAGCACCCCAACTGACGATTTGGAGAAAAGTCGGAGAAATCGGGCTGCCGCCATTACTAACTTGTGAAACAATTGGACACAAACACCAAATCACCATTGGGATGTCCAGCCAACCGGGCTTAAAAGTAGTAATACGTTCAGTATCGTAGATAATAGTAGCCAGCAAAATGCCGTAACAAGCTGTCGATATTTTTGTTAACGGCGGCAAGATGGGGATGGGATAAGAAACTTGTGGCAAAAATAGCCACGCTACAACAAAACTTATAATTACCGCCCGCTGAGCCGGAAATCTAATAAACAGGTAAAAAATGACTGGAATCGAGCCGAACATCACAACGGGGATTAATGCAACCATAAGTTTTTTTGGCGGTAAAATTGTAGAAATATCACTCAATTTGCCCGATCGAACTTCTCGCTTAAATCATCGCCCAACCCCGATCTTTAAGCCAACCTGAATTTTAGGTCGTTAATTCGGGCTGACGTTTCTGTGCCGCGTAAAGTGCAGCCTCGAAGAGATCGGTTGCATCCTCCCAGGTATAATTTATCACCGTATTCAAAGCTATCTCAGACATTTCCCGCCATTCGGCATCAGACAACTGACAAATTTGCTCGATCGCTCTTGCCATATCTTCTGGGTCGTCCAGGTTGACAAGTATTCCACCCCCGCCAGCCAGCATTTCTGGAGCCGCACCCGCAGGAGTGCCGATGACTGGAGTACCGCAAGCCATCGCTTCGATAATTGGCAAGCCAAAACCTTCGGAGCGGCTAGAAAACAACCAAGCGTCGCATCTGCTGTAGGATTCTCTGAGTTGGTCTTGAGTCGGTGCCATTATATACTCAGTACCCTCCGGTAGCGGCAAATCGGTAGGAGGAGTTTCGCCGGAACCAAAGGCAACTAAACGAAGGTTGGGAATTTTTTTAGCAGCTATAGAGAAAGCTTTCAGAGCAATATCGCAGCCTTTCCAAGGAGTTGTAGAGTAGTACATTCCGACTGTGGGAACTGACTGCTTACCTTGTGGCTGCTTCGATCGCAACTGTGGATCGTAAAACTGTTTAGTATCCACCGTGGGAGGGACGAGAGATACAGACATATCCTTGTATACATTCCGGGCTATGTCTGCCAGCCACTGGGCCACAGCAATTTTGTGCATTGGCAGCTCCCAAGTTGCCTCTACTCGACCTTCTGGTATGTAGTCAAAAGCCTCGTAGTGTTGGAGAAAATATACTTTCGCTCCTTTGCTGTTCGAGAGTTTTGCCACCCACTCGGCAGTTTCCCACCAAGTAGCCATAATAATATCAGCATCAGGTACGTCAACGTCGGTAATTGGACGGTTAATTTCGAGAACTCGGCGTTCGACATCCACCTTGTCAAAGTGAGACGGTTCTTTCTGCGGAGCGGGCAGCCAACCCCTACCCCTCACCAGCGATCCCAATTGTTGGAGCAAAGTCGGTGGTCGCTGTGGTGCAGAGACGATGAGTATTTTGTGTCCTCGCTTTTGGAGAAGTTCTGTGTAGATAGATAACACCCTCATGCCACCTGTAAGACCAAGGGTAGGAAGGACAAAAGTAATTTTCATAACTATATTATGTGGAAGATACACGCTGGTGGCTCAAACTTCTCCATTACAGGAAGTTGGCACCGACTCGCCTCTTTTTGACCTTGGTCTAGAGTGCCGACTTCTGTTTGAGGCGATCGTAACTAGATAGTCCAACGACCTTACTTTGTCATCAGGGACTTTTCTAAATTACAAATCGGGAGATGTTTGAGGATTAGACAAGTCTAACCTTATAACGGCGCGATCGTTCAAACCTCCCTCGCACTCGGTTAAGAGTTTGGCCTGCGGTAACTTTGAACCACTATTTCTCTGGATTCTGTCAGAATTCGCGTCGGGAATGCTGGGTATAACACAGGACACTGGCGATTTTAGTTTTGACAGAAGCACCCCACCAAACGATATGGAACTCCTGCGATCGAATCGGGAGTCAACAATGCCCGTCGCCATTTCAAACTGCAGCAGTTAGCATTAAACCGGAACTTGGTTTGGATTGTGCGTTACCGGCTCGAAGTAGGGAGAAAAGGAAGCTATTTGAAAGTCCCGCTGTTGAGATTTGTCTACAGCAACTTTCAATCCCGCTTCAAAATGATCCGTTGCATCTTCCCAAGTATAATTTACTACCTTGGCATAGGCTGCTTCCGACAGGGCTCGCCACTCGGCATTGGGCAACTGGCAGATATGCTCTATGGCTTTTGCCATTTCTTGGGGATCTTGAGGTCTTACAACTATGCCAGTACCGCCACTCAAAACTTCAGGAGCAGCGCCTACTGGGGTACTGATGACAGGAGTGCGACACGCCATCGCTTCGATAATTGGCAAGCCGAAGCCTTCAGAACGGCTTGCCAGCAGCCACGCATCACACTTGCTGTAATAGTCTTTGATTTTGTCTTGGTCTGGTTGAATGACATACTCGGCATTGGCTGGTAGGGGCAATTCCGGGGATGGGGCATCTGAACCGAAGGCAACCAGACGGAGGTTGGGAATTGTTTCAGCAGCTAGGGAAAAAGCTTTGAGGGCGATGTCGGTTCCTTTCCAGTGAATTGTAGAGTACATCATGCCGATCGTAGGAACCGATTGTTTGTGGCGAGGACAGGCATAAAATTGCTTGGTGTCTACGCTCGGAGGAGCTAAGGAAACTTGACTATCGCCGTATTTAGTCTGAGCTAGATCAACTAACCACTGGGAGATCGTAATTTTGTGCATGGGCAGCCTCCAGGTTGCTTCCACTCTGCCTTGAGGTAGATAGTCAAAAATTTCGTGGTGCTGGATAAAATAAGCTTTTGCTCCTTTGCTGGGAGAGAGTTTTGCTACCCACTCGGCGGTTTCCCACCAGGTGGCAACTACTACGTCAGCGTCAGGTACATCTTTGTCCTCTACCGGGCGGTAGCGATCGGTAATTTTGTGTTCTACATCTAAGTTGTCGAAAAATGAAGGTTCGTTTTCAGGTGTGGAAATCCAACCTCGTCCCCGCAGCAGCGACTTAACTTGCTGGCGCAGACTCGCTTGGGCGTGGGGTACAGAGATGACGAACACTTCGTGTCCTCGTTTTCTCAAACGTTCTGCAAAAATAGATATTACTCGTATTCCACCAGTCAGGCACAGAGTAGGAAGGACAAACGTGATTTTCATTTTTAAGTCCCGCTGAAGACTCCGACTCCATGAAGGCGCCATGACAAGAGCGCTTTATTAGAGACAGACAGGAAAGAGGGGCGGGTGAATATTGATTACCGCTTTCCTGGTGTGTACATAGAACCAAACCTAGTGACTGTTGGCAACACCCCAGTGTCGATCTTTGAGAATTTTCCTGTCATTGCATTGATCGTAACAATTGATTCGATCGCCCAACAGCTCCTGTAGAATGAATTTTTCATGTGGGCCCAAATTCCTCCTCAAGATAGATCCCTAGTCAAACAGCAGATTTTCCGAACAAACACCAAGCTAAAGAACAATTCCTGTCTAACATAACAGCACTTATCTATCGAACAAACAGAAATATACGGGAAACCGAAAAGCACCCAACCTTCGATCGGAGGGCTAAAAGTAGCATAAGTAACAATATTTTGTAAATGGACGATCGCCCTTGGGACAATTTTTAATCGTAACCTTCAAAAAGGAAATTATTACTTTGAGAATGTTGATTTCCCGATCGAACAGATGTCAACACTGAGATCGGCTGCTGTAATTTTTGGGTGATTTTTCTCAAATACCAGCACGGGAGCGGGCGAATGAAATTTCTGGAAGCACGAATATATGTAGCGCGCGGCAGTGATACCTAAGTAATTACCGCCCAAAAAGTGCAGAAAATTATCAATACTTTGGACTATTTTTGATTTCCAACCATAAAATCAAGGTTTTAAGGCGATGGGATCGTAGAGCTACCAACGGAAAATCCTGTGTTTCAGGCTACGAATTAAAAGCAGTCCAGACTATTGATATCAGAACAATTCGATCATCTGTTTGCGTTTGTGGCTCCAAATACCATAATATGCTCTCATCCCTAGTAGCTGTGTATTTTAACGCTCATGGCGATCGCAATCGATTTTGGAACTAGCAACACCGTCATCGCTCGCTGGAATCCAGCAGCTTCGCAGCCCGAAACTTTGAAATTGCCGGGATTGTCGGCAATCTCGGCTCAAAATCCGCCCCTAATTCCCAGTTTGCTCTACGTTGAAGATGCCGATCGAGGTAAAGTCATAGTGGGCCAGCAAGTTCGCGATCGAGGTCTCGATTTGAGTGGAGATTCACGATTTTTCCGCAACTTCAAGCGGGGAATCGGCACTTCTGTTCAGGGTTTTGTGCCGGAACTTGACGGGCAAATTGTGAATTTTGAACGAGTAGGTGAGTGGTATTTGAGCCAAATTGTGAGTTCAATTCGCGAACTGTCTTTGGCGGTAGATTCTTTGATTTTTACTGTGCCGGTAGATAGTTTTGAAGCTTACCGCCATTGGTTGGGAAAAGTGTCTCAATCTCTGCAAGTAGAACAGGTGCGGATGTTGGACGAACCGACGGCGGCGGCTTTGGGTTACGGTTTAGCCGATCGCGAAAATCTGTTAGTAATTGATTTTGGCGGCGGCACTCTCGACCTTTCTTTAGTGCGCCTGGACATTAACAGCAACAAAAAGCCGCTGGGTTTTCTGCTGAAATGGGGCGAAAAATTGCTGGCTGAAAGTTCCGTACAAAAGGCAAAAGTTGCCCGGATTTTGGCTAAAGTCGGACAAAATTTGGGCGGTTCTGATATTGATAATTGGCTGGTAGATTATTTTGTCAAAACCAAAGGATTGGTGAAATCTCCGATTACAGCGCGATTAGCAGAGCGATTAAAGATTCAGTTGTCTTTGTTAGAAAGAGCGACTGAGGTTTATTTTGATGATGAAAATTTTGAGAGTTACGAATTAGAATTGGAGCGTGCTGAATTTGAATCCATCCTCGCCGAACATGGTTTTTTTGAGAACCTGGACGAGTGCATGAATCAAGTATTGCAGCTAGCGCGGCGCCAAGGCTTAGAAATTGGCGATATCGATGCAGTTTTGCTAGTTGGCGGTACTGTTCAAATTCCGGCAGTGCAGCGATGGATTGAGCAATATTTCGACAGAGACAAGATTAAGTGCGATCGACCTTTTGAGGCAATCGCCCAAGGAGCTCTGCAACTGAGTCAAGGCGTAGAAATAAAAGATTTTCTATATCACAGTTATGGCATTCGTTACTGGAACCGCCGCGAAAATTGCCACAGTTGGCACAGTTTAATTAAATCCGGCCAGTCTTATCCGATGAGCGAACCGGTAGAATTAGTATTGGGTGCTTCTGTGGAAAATCAGCCGAGTATTGAATTAATTATCGGTGAATTGGGAGCGGAAACTGGGGGCACGGAGATTTATTTTGACGGCGATAGATTGATTACGAAACAACTCACGGGAACCACGTCGGTACAGGCCTTAAATGACAAGGATGGAGCGCGCAGTATCGCGCAATTGACGCCGCCTGGGTATCCGGGGGGCGATCGCATCAAAATCTTGTTTCGCGTTGACGAACAGCGATTTTTGCGGATTACTGTAGAAGATTTGCTGACGAATGAAACGTTGTTAGAGGATAAAGCAGTGGTGCAGTTAAGTTAAAGATAAGACGGCGGTTGAAACCGCGTCTAGACAAAGGAAGTCCGCCTCCGCGGACTGAAGAAAATCAAAAATTCAACTCGCTTGGAGTGGATTTTGTCTCCATAAATGTAATGTTAAGTCTTCAACCTGCGGAGGCAGGTTTTGTCTGTATAGACGCGGTTTCAACCGCCGTTTTATCTACGAACCTATTCAGTTAAATCTCAGATTTGTGCACTACTACCGGTGTCCCCACCGAGGCCCATTCAAACAGCCATTTAGCGTGATTTACAGCTACATTTGTGCAGCCGTGAGAGACGGGATTGCCAAACAAATTGTGCCAGTAAGCGCCGTGAATTGCCATTCCTCCGTCGTAATACATTGTATAGGGAACGTCTGGTACGTCGTAGTCATCGCCAGTCATTCTAGTAACGCGGTGTTTGGTTTGAACGGCAAAGGTTCCCGTGCGGGTGGGAGTCGATGGTTTGCCGCTGGAAATAACCACCGCGTAAACGGATCTATTTCCTTCCCAAGCTACTAATCTTTGTCTAGATAAATCAATTTCAATCCAGCGCTGGCTCGATTGCTGCAACTGCATGATTTTATTGGCAATTATGTTGTGCTTTTCGCCTGCAAATGCGGGAGTTTGTCCGCCGTAGAATGCAGTAACTGTTAAGGCGCAGGCTGCACAGAAAGTTCCGGCGCGGCGCAAGTAAGTTGAGTTTATAATGCTGTTCATTCTTCACACCCAAAACGATTTTAGATTTTAGATTGGTAGACTTTCACACCTTATTTTACTATTTTAGGTTGTAGATTTTAGATTGGAAAGAGGGCTTAACAAGTTGTTAACTTTTGGGTAAGAGTTTGGGCAATTTGGCCGATCGCCCGCCAGTCTCGATTTTCGACTAAATTTTTGGGAAATAAGTCTCCGGCTAAACCAACGGCGATCGCCCCAGCGTCAATAAATACCTTCGCATTTTCCACTGTCACCCCGCCAGTGGGAATCAAAGGAATGTGTCCCAGAGGGCCTTGCAGGCTTTTCAGGTAAGCCGCCCCTCCCAAACCCGATATCGGAAACACTTTAACGCAGGTAGCGCCTGCTTGCCACGCCGTCAAAATTTCTGTGGGCGAAAAAGCACCAGGGACGATCGGCACTCCGGCATCAACTGCTGTTTTAATCATAGCTACATCTGTGTGCGGAGTAAACAAAAATTGAGCACCACAGTCTATTGCTTGCTGCAATTGTTCTAAGTTTAATAAAGTGCCGGTGCCAATACTAAAAGTAGGAAATTCGGAGCGGAGTTCGGCAATTAATTCAGCAGCTTTATCGGTGTTCCAAGTAATTTCAATAAATTGCATTCCTCCGGCTGCAACCGATGAAGCCATTTGCCAAGCTAGTTCCTTTTCGGAGGAACGGATAACTGCGATCGCCCGATGTTTTTTTAGTAGTGTCAACCAGGATTGATGATTCATGCTAACTCATTCTGTCTCGCCTATAATTTTAGTACACATTACTAACTTCAATATATGCCAAACTACAATATGCGCGGCGTTCAATTTTTAACTGACAATCTAGGCAACAAAACCGCTGCAATTGTTGACCTCAAAGAACACAGTGCATTTTGGGTTGACGTGTTGGCTGAATGCGGCGAACCCACAGACTTTCAGTTTTTAGTTGACGGCGAAGGCGAAAAAATTGCGGTGGTGCTCGACTTCGAGAAGCACGGCGAACTTTGGGAAGATGTTTATGATGGGAGCATGACCGAGGGGCTAGAGGATGAACCGGGCATTCCTTGGGACGAATTTAAACGCGAAGTAGAAGCGAAGAGGACATTGAGTGTCTGAATATCAAGTCATTATTCAACAGTCAGCCCAAAAACAGCTAAGGTTACTTCCTGTTGAAATGCGCAGCAGGATCGATCCAAGATTAAAGGCTTTGGCAAATGATCCTCGTCCTGCGGGCTGTATCAAGTTAAAGGGTGAGGGAAACCGCTGGCGAATTAGGGTTGGCGATTACAGGGTAATTTACACTATTAACGATCCAATTTTCACCATTTTTATACTGAAGGTTTCTCACCGGCGAGAAGTTTATCAAGGGTGAAGTTCAAGTTCGGTAACAAGGAAATGAGGGGTTGCTGGATTGAGGTATGAAACCTTGGGTAGGGGCAATTCATGAATTGCCCCTACCCAAGGTTTTAACG
>JAJAYT010000305.1 GCA_026786085.1 Microcoleus sp. CAN_BIN18
AATTCCTGCAACGGAAAGCGTCAGGGAAAGAAAGTTAAACCGCCTAAATTTAAGAAACGAAAATCTCAACAATCTGCTCGATTTACCAGAGGCGGATTCAAGGTACATCCTAATAAAGTTTATCTAGCCAAAATTGGTAAGCTAAAAATAGTTTGGAGTCGTCCAATTCCCTCAATTCCTTCTAGCGTGACGGTAATCAAAGATAGTGCTGATCGCTATTTTTTGAGCTTTGTAGTAGAGATTAGTCCTGTTAAATTGCCCGACAACGGTAAATCGGTAGGGATTGATTTAGGAATTATTGACTTTGCCACATTGAGTAATGGTGAAAAGGTTAAAGCACCTAAACCATTAAAGAAGAAGCTAAAACGGTTAAGAAAACTTAATCGCAATCTTTCTCGAAAACAAAAAGGCAGTAAGCGCAGAGAAAAAGCTAGGAAAAGACTTGCCTGTCTGCATAGCAAGATTAAGGAGACTCGCACAGATTTTCTTCACAAGCTGTCAACTAAAATCATTCGTGAAAACCAAACGATTGTTTTAGAAGACTTGAACACATCAGGAATGCTCAAAAACCGCAAATTGTCCCGTGCTATCTCAGATTTAGGATGGCGTAGTTTCCGAACTATGTTAGAAGCTAAATGCGAGATGTATGGGAGAGATTTTCGGACTATAGACAGATGGGAGCCAACTTCTCAAAGATGTTCCTGTTGTGGATTTAAAGGTGGCAAAAAAGAGCTTTCAGTTAGAGAGTGGACTTGTTTAAACTGTGGCACTCAACATGATAGAGATATCAATGCTGCGGTTAATATTCTAGTCGCCGGTGGGCAATCGGAGACTTTAAATGGACGTGGAGGAAAGCGTAAGACTGCTTTTAAAGTAGCTGCATCCGATGAAGCGTCAACCCAACCAGAATTTCGACAGTTGTCAATTTTTGATTTGTTGAAGTAGATGGAATCCCCGTTCGTTTTACGGCGGGGTGGATGTCAAAGTGCTTAGAAAAGCTGATTTGGGCGATCGATCGCCTGGAAGCAGAAGTCGAACCAAGTGAACTTGCTCGGATTGCCGAACTGATAGTTCAACCGATGACTGGGCCCTGGCGGTTTTTCCATACTCCCGAACATATTTTTGAGGTTGGGGGAAATAAAGATGCGATCGAGGTTTTGGCCGCTTTATTTCACGATATCGTCTACGTACAAGTCGATCGCAGCATTAACTTTAACGTCAGCTACTACATCACTCCTGTGACAAAAGAGGTTAACAAACAGCTAAAAATTCGCGATCAATCAGAACTGTCTGCTGATGCTACCCTCGATATGGTAATGCTGGTATTCGGTTTTGTACCTGGAGAAGTCCTCAATCCCTTCGCAGGACAAAACGAATTTCTCAGCGCTTTAGTCGCAGCAAAAGCTCTCGAACCATTTCTCAATCCCGAGCAATTGCTTCAAATTGCAGGCTGCATTGAAGCAACAATTCCGTTTCGCTCCGCCGAGTGTGGAGTAACGGTAAGCCAGCGCCTTTATGACCGCTTGCAAGCAATAACTAACCTGTTTAACCTCAGTTTTACTGACGAGGAAATGCGGGAAACTATGAAAAAAGCTGTGCGAATTGCTAACCGGGATGTGATCAGTTTTGCTTATCAGAGTTCAGCCCATTTTTTGGCAAATACCTGGAATTTACTGCCGGAAACTAATCACAATCTCACCTGCTGCGGTTTTTACACGGTTCGCGACTACCGAGTTGCTTTGCTGAAGATGGAAGGTTTTCTGAGTTATCTCAAGCCAGAGGTGATTTTTCGGCAGTTTGAGGGACATCCAGACGATCGCACATATCAACGCTGGGAAACTACCGCTAAGTACAATCTCGAAATTGCCCAGCTTTATCTGGGGTGCAAACTGGCTGCTATCGCCCTGCTGGAAGCCCTTTCTTCGGGTTTGGGACTCGATGTTTCTTTGGCGATGATGATGGGAGAACTTCCAGATAAAGCAACTCAAGGTGTGCGCCTAGAAAGCTTTTTTCCAGAAATAGAGAAACCTTACGAACCTAAAATTGGTGTAGAAGCGGAAGTATTGAATTTATTAGAAAATGGGCGGGCTAAAAGTAATTATAATACCGATTTGGAAAACTCGCCACTGGCTACATTTATGGTTAAAATTGTTGGCTTTGACGAAATGCGCTATCAGTGCGATCGGGCTAAGCAATTTTTTAGAGAAAATCTGGACGCCGACGACTTTATTTCCGACTTTAACCCGATAGTTACAGAAATTGTCGTTGACTCAATTCTCAAGTTGTTTGACAGCCGCAAAGCCACTATCTACCGATACTACAATATCACTTCTGAGTTAAAGTCCAAGCCCCAGACCAATTCTCCGGGACGCCCTTTTCTATCAAATGATTGAGTCGCTCTAAATACAGTACAGCCGTTTTGTCCTCGGCATTAACAGCCAAAACTTGATAAAAACAGGTTTTAGCTGCCTTAAATTCGTGACGGCGATAATGTTCTAAACCTCGTTCAAAATTCGGCTGAGTTTGTAACTTCATTTCCCTGACTAACTCTGTTTCTCCGTCGAGGACTTCATATATCGAAATTGGTTGCTGTTTGCCTTTAACAATTACTCTATCTAAAAAACGGACTTGGTACTCTTCGGGATGAGTCAAATTATCCAAAACTTTCTCGGAAATTATCAAAGATACTCCATACAACTTAGTGAGACTTTCCAAACGAGAGGCTAAGTTGACATGATCCGAAAAAGCGTCTCCCTGCATTCTCTCCGCTTCCCCGACTATCCCCACCATCATCTGACCGAAATGCACTCCTACACCGACTTTAATCGGTTGATATCCACTGTTTGTGCGATCGGCATTATATCTGTGAACTTGTTGCAGTTTAGCAATTCCCCCTTGAACAGCATCGTCAGCACCGTTCGGAAAAACTGCCATCATTCCATCTCCTAAATACTTGACAATAAAGCCGCAGTGTTCTCTAATTTTCGGACTGACTTCTCGCAGATAGGCATTAACAAAGTCAAAGTTTTCTTGGGGAGTCATCGTTTCGGAAAGGGCAGTAAACGAGCGAATATCGCTAAACATTACTGCCATTTGTTTGCTGACGTGATTGCCTAATTGGATATCCACAATGCTCTCTTTTTTCAGAAATTCTAAGAAGGCATCGGGGAAAAACCGCCCGTAGGCGCTGTTAGTCTTAGATAAGTTGATGTGAGACTTGATTCTGGTTAAAAGTTCGTCTTTAGAGAAGGGTTTGGATAGATAATCGTTGGCGCCAAATTGAAATCCTACTATTAAGTCTGATACTTGATTTTTCGCCGTCAACATAACTACTGGCAACTCGTGGGAAGGATATTTTTCCCTGAGTTTGGCGCAGACTTCATAACCAGACATCCTCGGCATCATGATGTCGAGAATTATTAAGTCAAAATGCTGCTGTCCGCTTTCAAGAATTGATAAGGCTTGTTCGCCGTTTAGTGCCTGAATGACGCTATAATTTTGCAGGGAAAGGTGATTGTTTAAAACTTGCAGGTTGATCGGATCGTCGTCAACTATCAAAAGCTTAAATTGTTCGACTTGTAATGGCACATCGGCTTGATATGCGGCATTCGGAACGGCTTGAGGTAATTTTAAATTGCTAGTTAAATAGTTTTTAATTCTGTTATTTTTTGATTCTAAACCGTTAGTTTTTGTTACTGGTTGCGGATTTATTGCGGGTTCGCTAGGATGAATGGTTTCGGGAGAAAGAGGCAGGGTAAAGGTAAAGTGCGAACCGATGCCGACTTGGGATGCTGCGTATATTTTGCCGCCGTGCAGTTCGACAAATTGTTTGGAGAGTGTTAAACCTAAACCTGTTCCTCCGTATTGTCTGTGGAACCGTCGCCTTGTTCAAATGCTTCAAAAATGCGATCGAGATTCGCGGCCGGAATTCCTATTCCTGTGTCGGAAACCGTGACAGCTATTTGAAAATCTGGGCTTGATGGTGGGAGATTTGACAGGGAGACTCCCAGAGGTGTTTCGCCATCGGTATCTACAATTTTTGCTGATATTTCAACAATGCCAGATTCCGTAAATTTAATCGCATTTCCAATTAAATTGTAAAGAATTTGTTGCAGACGGTTTTCGTCGGCTAAAACTAATGGCAATTCTGGAGCAATGACATTAATTAATTGTAAATCTTTGCCAGCAGTTAAAGGTTCGCAAACGGTGAGGATCACTTCAACAATCGACCTCAATCCTACACTCTGAAGCTGCAATTCTAGTTTCTGATTTTTGAGTTTGGCAAAGTCGAGAATATTGTCAACAAGTTCGTTAAGTCGCCTGCCGCTATCGGCAATCATTGAGAGATTTTGCTGCTGAATTTCCGATAAAGTTCCGGTGGCGCCGTCAATCATTGATTCGGAAATGCCAATCATCCCGTTGAGGGGAGTTCGGAATTCGTGGGATGTGTTGGCTAAGAATTCGTCTTTGAGTTTGTCGAGTTGCTGCAATTCTTGATTTTGATTTTCGAGAGTTACAAAGGATGTTTGCAGTTGAGATGCCATGCTGGTGAAGGATTTGGCGAGTTCCCCTACTTCGTCAGTGCGATCGAACTCTAGTGTCTGATCCCATTCTCCTCTGGCGATATTTTTGGCTGCTAGGTTTAAGCAGAGAATTGGTTTTGCGATCGATCTAGCCGTCAAAATGCCAATAATTGTGGCTAGCATTAAAGCTGCGATGCAAAGTAAAATCGTGATCCGAGTGTTAGCATTAATTTCTGCCATGAAGTCGCTTTCAGGAATAACTACTACCACTAACCAATCCAGTCCTATCGAATCTCTATATGACCGAATATGCACAAAAATCCACTCACCATTAAGTTGGAATTTAAGGTTTTTATGTAGTTCAGCTTGAGCTAAGTTGAAGTTACTAATGATGTGTTTAGCTGCCGCACGAGTTAAAATATTTTTGCTATCGATAGCTTGCAAACGTTTAGCTTTCTCATTTGTACTTATTATGTACGGTTGTTCATCGGTTGAACTGCCAACTAATGCTCCCGATCGCTCTATAATAAAAATCTGACCCGATCGACTAATCTTCATTGCTCGCAGAAAGTCGCTAATTTGTCCGAGAATAATATCGACTGCCATGACTCCACGAAAATTCCCTTGACTGTCGTAAAAAGACTGAGCCGCTGTAATGCCCAAATCCCCCTGAAAAAACGTATAAATGTCAGTCCATATAGGCTTTTTTTCAGCAGTTGCACCAATATACCAAGGGCGATTTCGCGGGTCATAGTTTGGTTCATAACGTAATAATTTAATTTTATTTCCTTGATAATCTAAGGCATAATAAGAACGCCGGGGAAAGTTTTCTGTGATTTTGGAAACAAGTTTTCCTGATTCATCTATACTAACTCCAATAAATTGACCATCCTGAGATCCTAAATAGATTTGTTTCACTGAGGAGAATATTTGCATTTGATGCCAAAAATAGCGTTCTGTTGTTTGTATATCTTTTGAATTTAGCTTGTCAAGTTTGGCTATAGCCACATTAAGTTTGACAATAGTATGAGATTTCTCTAAGTAATTGATGAGGTGTTCTTGGATGCGATCGCTAATTTCATTTTGTAAGTTGCCGGCGATTTCTTGAACAGCTTTTTGTCCATTTCTAAAAGACAAATATCCAACCAGGCTAACTACTGCGATAGTTTGCACCACAAATGGCACTGTCAGGACTAAACGGAGGGGTAGATTGCCAGAAATTTTTGCGATCGAGCTGCTAATATTTTTTAATAACATAGTAAATTCCTCAATTCTCACAGCACTCACACAAATCAGCCCATTCTTACATTTGAGCGTAATTAGTAATTAATTCAAGCTAATTGCCACTAACTGCGCCAAAATTACTCCACCCAGATGCGTAATGTGTCCAAAAGCACCGAGCTACATCGAGATAACTGTATCGATCAAAAGTATTGTAGCTCATGCTCAGAATCTCCGCCATACAATCTTTTTGTGAGACTTTCAGGAAAACTAACTGTCACTCATCTGAGCTACCTCAGATAAGTGTCACTAAAAAAAGCGACTGTTAAAGCACTTTGCTCCACAGCTACAACTGGGGAATAGCAAGTTCAAACAACTTGCAAACCACTAATCCCCAATCAAACCATGCAAACCACAAACGAAACCAAAGCTCAATTACCTCTCTGCTCTTCCTTGCCCACACTGCAACGCAATGATAGCAGCGCTTCCAATAAAGACGTGCGCTATCTGCAACAATCCTTAGTTAAAAAGGGATATCCCGTAACAACTGATGGATTCTTCGGCCCCAAAACCGAACAAGCAGTCATCAACTTTCAAAAGAAAAATAAGCTTGCTGTTGATGGCATTGTCGGCCAGCAAACTTGGAATAAATTAGGCGCTTGCGTTATCGAACCTCCTTGTTAAATCACCAACATTTTCCCGCACTTCTCTGTCGCTCAAAACTTACAAACAATAATGGAGAATCAAACCATGCAAGCCACCACAAATGCAATTCGCCTTGAATCACCTTCCTGCCGCTATTTTCCCCTACTCAAGCGCAACGATGCCGTCACCCAAAATGAGGATGTCCGCTACCTCCAGCGACTGTTAAATACCAGCGGATTTTCCGTAGATACTGATGGAGCATTCGGCCCTAAAACCCAACAAGCAGTCATCAATTTTCAAAAGCAACAACAAATTGTTGCTGATGGCATTGTCGGCCCGAAAACTTGGACTAAATTCGGTGTTTGTACAAACCTATTTTAAATAGGACTTACGCACACAATCTATCTGTAGGGTGCGCATTGCGCACCTTACGACTACTTTTTATCCAAAGCTTCTATTCCAAACCATACTTCTGATACTCCATACATTCGATAAATGTCAGGTAAGTACGTTTTACCAGAATGACATCTTCTCAAGAACTCTTGGCGCTTCTTGTTGTTAAAAGATGTCGAATTAAAAATAAATATTTTATCCGCAGTCTCTGAAATTGGCTGTTAAATTAAGCTATATTATAGCAGTTTCGAGTGAAATTAGATTTATTATGTCTGACTCTATTGCTCGCCGCTTGGAAGAATATACGATCGCCCGATCGCACGAAGTGTTAATCGTCAAAGCCGAAATTGACGGCGAATACGATGAAATTGCGATTTTTAAAGGCTTTTCTAGCTCTTTGGTACGATCGACTGCTTTCGATCCAGAAATACCCGTTTTGCCAGAGGGAGCAAAAATTGTCAGTGTCGATCGGCTTTATAGCCCCTACAATCCAAATAACCCCCGCTATCTTCAGCAGGGGCTATCTTGGGAAACAATGGAGTCTCTATTGTTGGAAATTGGGATTTAACAAAACAGTAGGGACACAACAATGTTGTGTCCCTACCATTAATCACGGTAGGGAAACGGCACTGCCGTGTCCTCTATATCATTCCGGCACTAAATTGTGCCGCCAGCAGCTTGAAAACGAGCTCGCGCACGTTTAATTGCTTGCTTAGCTTGAATTTGCTCTTGCAAAGTGCCGCTATCGGCCTTTTGCAAACGACTTTGTGCTTCGGTGTAAGCAACACGAGCAGCTTCTTTATCAATCGTTTCGCCTTTTTGGGCGCCGTTGACAAGAATAGTAACTTTGTTTTCTTGGACTTCTGCAAAGCCGCCCATCAGAGCAATAGACACCCATTCCTTACCAGCACGGACGCGCATCACTCCGGTATCCAAAGCAGTCAAAATCGGAGCATGACCGCTCAAAATACCCAATTGGCCTGTGGTGCTCGGCAAAATTACTTCTTCAGCATTAGAATCCCAAACAGTTTTGTCTGGGGCAACTACGCGCACAGTTAATGTCATAAATTGTCCTTAGTCATTAGTCATTAGTCAGCAGTCATTAGTTGTTAGTCATTAGTTGTTAGTCATTAGTTGTTAGTCATTAGTTGTTAGTCAGCAGTCATTAGTTGTTAGTCAGCAGTCATTAGTTGTTAGTTGTGAACTAATGACCAATGACTAATGACCAATGACTGCTGACCAATGACTAATGACCAATGACCAATGACTAATTACTAAAATTACTTAGCGTCAGCCTTCATTTTTTCAGCTTTGGCGATCGCCTCATTGATATCGCCAACCAAATAGAAAGCTTGTTCAGGTAAGTCATCAAGTTCGCCACCCAAAATCATTTGGAAGCCCTTAATCGTATCTGCCAGCTTGACATACTTACCGGGGGAACCGGTGAACACTTCCGCCACAAAGAACGGTTGAGACAAGAAACGTTCAATTTTGCGAGCGCGAGAAACAGTCAAGCGGTCATCTTCCGACAGCTCATCCAAACCCAAAATCGCAATAATATCTTGCAATTCCTTGTAGCGTTGCAGAATAGACTGCACCTCACGCGCCACACCATAGTGTTCTTCGCCTACAATGCTAACTTGCAACATTGTGGAGGTAGACTCCAGCGGATCAACAGCCGGATAAATACCCTTCGCAGCCAAACCGCGAGACAACAAAGTTGTAGCGTCCAAGTGAGCAAAAGTCGTAGCCGGCGCTGGATCAGTGAAGTCATCCGCAGGTACGTACACAGCTTGAACCGAAGTAATCGAACCTTCGGTAGTCGAAGTAATCCGTTCTTGCAAGTCACCCATGTCTGTACCGAGAGTCGGCTGATATCCCACAGCCGAAGGCATCCGACCCAACAGAGCCGATACCTCAGAGCCCGCTTGCACGAACCGGAAGATATTATCAATGAACAAGAGCACGTCTTGCTTGCTGACATCGCGGAAGTATTCGGCCATCGCCAGAGCCGACAGGCCCACGCGCATCCGAGCACCAGGCGGCTCGTTCATTTGACCGTATACTAGGGCAATTTTCGACTTGCTGCGGTCTTCTTCGTTAATAACCCCAGATTCGATCATTTCCTTGTAAAGGTCATTACCTTCACGGGTGCGCTCGCCCACACCACCGAACACGGACACGCCGCCGTGAGCCTTAGCGATGTTGTTGACGAGTTCCATCATAATCACGGTTTTGCCGACGCCTGCGCCGCCGAACAAACCGATTTTGCCACCGCGACGGTAGGGAGCCAAAAGGTCGATGACCTTGATCCCTGTTTCAAACACCGAAGGTTTGGTTTCCAGTTCGGTGAAAGCCGGCGGCTGGCGGTGGATGGGCATACTTTCGGAAGTATCGACTGGGCCGAGGTTGTCTACGGGTTCGCCGATGACGTTAAAAATACGGCCGAGAGTCGGGATTCCGACGGGAACTTGGATTGCTTTCCCGGTATCTACTACTTCCATACCGCGCATTAAGCCGTCGGTGGTACTCATGGAAACTGCACGCACTTGGCTGTCTCCGAGGAGTTGCTGAACTTCGCAGGTAACAGAAATGTCTTGACCTGCTTCGTTTTTGCCGGCGATCGTAATAGCGTTATAGATTTGGGGCAGTTTGCCACCTGGGAATTTTACGTCTACAACTGGCCCGATGATTTGGGTGATGTAGCCTACGTTCGTTTTTGTTGCGGTGGATACCATGAATAGTGCCTTTGTTAGGATTCTATTTTTCCCGTTATGGAAAAAGTCTTAACATTTAGAAATGCTACTTTTCAGATTACCACTGAACAGCCTCACTATTTAGATTTGTATGGTGCTGTGTAAGAGTCATTTTTCTGGTTGCTGCTGTCGCTTTTTTTTCCCGCGAGCCGCAGCCAAAGCCCCGATCCCCAGAATTGTGCCGAATACTGTGATTGGTTCGGGGACTAACTCAGCCGACAAGCTGAATTGTTGAAAGTCTACGTCGCCTACTCCTCCCCCGTCGTCAAAGGAGATTTTTGTGCCCTGAGTGAGTTGTGCTATTGTCACAGCTTGAAACTGCTCTGGGCCCTTGCCACTATTGGCCTTGCTAAAGGGATGATCTTTGGCATCGTAGTTGAGGTTAAAGTCGCCCAAGACAGCCTGCTGGCAGCCCGTCGCCAAACAGTCACTTCTGCGAAACTTGCTATCGGCCGCAAACCAGAAGCTACTATTCATGAAGGTGCTGCTGGAGACATATTGCTCGAAAGGCCTGCCACTGCCGGTGTCGCTCCATAGCAGGAGGGCGTAAATTTGATCCTGCAAAAATGTGAAGGTTTGGCTGATGGAGCCGTTATCTGAGGTGACTGCGTTGCCGAAGGTTCCTTTCCAGTCGTTGGCGGAGCCGTTATCTGATCCTTTTGTCTCATAAAACAGGCGGGATACATTGTTGTAGCCGCTGTTTGCAGGCAGGGATTTTGCTACCCATAAGCTGGATTGGTAACTGCCACGAGATTGGTCGAAGGTAAAGTTGATGGTTGTATCTCGATCGAACTGGACGCCGCTCGTGCCAAACATGAAGGCTCGCGCGGGCGTGCAAATGCTGAGCAAGATGGTAGTTGCCAAGCTGGCGACTGTAAAAGATGTTTTTTTGACTAATGTTAAAGTAGTCATAACCCTGATTCCTCCAGTATTGTTTGGCTAGTAAGGTAGAAAATGCAATTTTCCTGTCATGGGAATAGACGATCGCCAGCTTTAGAGCTTTGGGACGCGATCGTCTTTCGCTGCAAACACTCATTGACTCGCGCAGAAGTCACTCTACAGACCGATATCACCGGGAGTGTGTCATGAGAGTAAATTAGCGATCGTGCTTCTGTGAGTTTTCACAGACACTCTTTCTGCCACAATTTAATCTGTAACAGCAAAATCTTCACCCAGTTTAGATTTCCAAGCTACTACATATATTAGTGTCGGTAACGGTCTCAAGCTGACTGCAAGACTTGCAAATATTAGGTTTCATCAAAAATACGTAAGAAATTTTACTTAAGCTTTGTGAAGTTTTGGTAAAGATTATCTAAAAATTATAAAGTTTGTGAGAGGATTTCCGCTGTTCGGTCAGTGGCTCCTCAAAGCGGGCTGCAAGCTGCTCGCGGGCGTGCTCGGATGTGGGGGGTCGCCGCGAGTAGGGATTTGAGCGAGTTTTTTGCCGCTCGAAATAAGTGGCAGAACAGGCGATCGATACTTACGCATTTTTAACTAAGGAATGATAATTAAATAACTTCCACAAGATTGTGGGATGGGCGGGAGAGCCCGTCCCACAATAACAATTAAAATTGTAAGTTATTTAATTCGCGATCCTAAGTTCGTTGAAGAGGTTTTACGAGCCCAAATTAATTAAATTTTAGATTTTAAATACAACCCCACAGGTGAATCTGGGGGCTTGAACTAATGTCCAAACTTTTTTTCTCACCGCGACTCTTGTCGGGGGATTGTATCCGTCTTTCGGTCAAAGTGAGTCAAAAATTATCTCTAACCCGCAGATGCTCTATCTAGAGTTGAGCTTTCTCAGATTAGGTGCCGCAGTTCCATAATTGACTCGACAACCGATGTTGAACAAACTCGAACTGCACTCAAGAGGGACAATCTGCTGGTCGAGGAGGGCGCTGCAACTGACATACTCGTCGTTGTTAGTATCTCTTACCATACATTCGATCGCCTTAGCACCCGATCGACTCGCCCAACTCTTCATACCTGCGACTGCAATTATGTGCTGCCAGTAGAAACTCAATAGCAACACTCCAAACAGTACAGCAACTGCTAATCCTGCTTTCAACTTCCAACTATTTAGGACGTTTCCCAAACTATTTTTCACGTTTTCCACTCCAGAAATTGAGCTTTCAGTAGTTATTTCTGGAGTTGTCAAGTTTGTTTGTGTTTGTTCTGCTGGAATTTCTGACATAATGTATCTCCTATGATTGCTGGTACTTGCCTGGGATTGCAGTTCTGGGCGATCGCAACTGCAAACTCTATCAAATTTTAGCAAAACTAGCCTGTCCCGACAACCGATTCGGGCAGCACGGTCGAGGAAGTATATATATTGACGAAGTGCGATCCTCTTCCAGGGCTTCGCTAACGCGATTTCTATGCCTTTTGAGGTATTGCGGAATTCGCGTTAGCGAAGCAGCCCTCGAAGAGGATCGGGTATTTTGCACCTGAGCCAATAAAATTGTTAGCGATGGCCTTTAATCGTATGGTGCGCAATGCGCACCTTAAACTTGAATTACAAAAATAGCTAGGACGTTGCTCCCAGCAACGCCAGAAAATTTGATTAAAAGGACTTTTGTAATTCAATTCTCTTACCTGTTTGTCAAGATAAGGTGCGCATTGCGCACGCTACAGATAGAGTGCGTGCATGAGTCCTAAACCGCAAATTTTCAACCTTCCAAAAGTTCCAATAACTCAGCTTCCGAAAGTAGTTCGATTCCCAAAGATTGAGCTTTTTCCAACTTTGAACCGGCATCTTCTCCCACAATCACATAATCAGTTTTAGCACTAACAGAATTAGTGACTTTCCCTCCAGCTTGTTGAATCAAATCTTTAGCTTCATCTCGTTTGAGAGTAGGCAAAGTCCCAGTTAGCACAAAGGTTTTGCCTGCAAATTGTAAATTTTGGTCTCCTGAATTCAGAGTTTTCACTTCTGAGTGCAATTGCAATCCCGTAATTTTCAACCGTGCAATTAAACTTTGATTTGCTGGAACTCTAAACCACTGATAAACAGATTGAGCAATTTCCGGGCCGATGCCATAAACGCCCTCAATTGCTGCCGCTGATACTGTTGCTAAGTCTTCCACATTTGTGAATCTTTCTGTCAGCAATTGCGCGTTGACTGTGCCGACATGGCGGATACCTAAGCCGTAAAGTACCCGCGAATAAGGTTTATTTTTCGATTGGGCGATCGCACTTACCAACTTTTCTGCTAGCTTTTTGCCCATCCGTTCCAAACTCATCAATCTTTCGGCCGTCAAATCGTACAAATCTGCCGCAGAATTGAGCAGGTTGCTATCAACCATCTGCTGCACCAACTTTTCCCCAACACCGTTAATATCCAGAGCATCCCGGCTGCAAAAATGAATCAGGGAACCCCTCAAAATCGCCGGACAAGACGTATTGATGCAGCGAGTCACGGCCTCCCCCTTTTCCCGAACCACAGGCTGTCCGCATTCGGGACAACAACTAGGCATTTGAAAAAGTTGAGCATTTGGGGGGCGAAGTTCTGGCAAAACTCGCACAACTTCTGGTATAATCTCTCCAGCTTTTCTGACAATTACAGTATCGCCGATGTGGAGATTAAGTTCAGAAAGTCGATCGCCATTGTGGAGAGAAGCCCGCGAAACCGTTGTTCCAGCCAACTGCACCGGTTTGAGTTCCGCTACAGGAGTTAGAGCCCCGGTTCTGCCTACCTGTACGGTGATTGCTTGTACAATTGTAGGCACTTCTTGTGCTGGATACTTCAGGGCGATCGCCCAACGCGGAAATCTCTGAGTAAAACCCAACTGTTTTTGCAGCAAAACCGAATTAATCTTAACAACAACGCCATCCGTCATGTAAGGCAAATTTCGCCGCTCAGTATCCCAAAATTCGTAATACTCCCGAACCTCATCCAAAGAATAGCAAATCTTGCGATTCGGATTTACCTTAAATCCCATTGTCCGCAACAATTCCAACGAATCCCATTGCGTATTCTGCTCATTACCCTCATCTAAATACAGAGTATAAGCAAAGAAATCTAACCGTCGTTTATCCACAACTTGAGAATCCAACTGTCGCAGAGTACCCGCCGCCGCATTGCGAGGATTAGCAAACAATTGTTCCCCCGCTTTTTCCCGTTCCCGATTAATTTCCTCAAACACAGCTAAGGACAAAAAAGCCTCTCCCCGCACTTCCACAATCGGCGGCGGATTATCTAAATTCAGCTTGAGAGGAATCGAGCGAATAGTTTTGACGTTTTGAGTAATTTCTTCTCCTGCAATGCCATCTCCCCGCGTCGCACCGCGAACTAAAACCCCATTTTCATAGGTTAACGCTAAAGCAGAACCATCAATTTTCAACTCGCAAACATAGGAAACCCCCCCCTGCCCCCCCTTGCTAAGGGGGGGAGTAATTTCTTTGTTTTTCTCATTGCTAAGAGAAGGTG
>JAJAYT010000306.1 GCA_026786085.1 Microcoleus sp. CAN_BIN18
ATCCACCAATGCCCAATGGCCCATGCCCATTGCCCAATGCCCCATATTAATCATTGTCTTTATTGGCGTACCGGACTATCAAGTAACTGATAGAAAGGGCGAAAATTGCCGCCGCCAAACCAATCAAGTCGGCTGCGCTTTTCTTTTCCAGGTCAAAAATGATAATTTTTCGAGATACTGCTATCAAAGAAGTTACAATAACTAGCTCTACTTGAATTACGTGCTTTTTTAGATAAGCTGTAATATTTTCCAAGATTTCCAGAGCAATTAAAACATTTAAAAACAACCCAAATATGACAAACAACGTATCTTTTAACAAAAAAGTCTCATAGTCATCAAATAATTCTTTTGCTAAAAAAATTATCAAATCGCAAACGCTGACGATAATTACCAAAATCATCGCCAGTGATAGAATTTTCGATATTATAACTTCTACATTTTCTGTGAAATGCAGAAATTGTTCATCGCTACCTAGCTTAGAAATTTGCCTAAATAGTTTTTTCAGCATACCAGTCATATCATGTCCGTTGAATTGCCCGTAATCAAATTCTGTCCGTGGTGGGGCGGGTTTATATAGATTGTTTGTCTAAATTTTAGATTGTTGGTGAAACCTGCCCTTACAAATATTGCGCTTAATTTACTGCACATCCTATTATTTGGTCATCATTTAATAAAATTTTCCCATAAAAAAACCTCAAACTATTGTCTAGCAATATTTTGAGGACTTTAAGACCCGGTACGATCGCCGAATCAACTATTCTCAACAGAGAATGATTGTTGACTCCCAGATCGATCGGGTCTAACACACAAACCAGCTAAAAATTTAGCAGGGTGGTTTAGTAGCGGCGAGAAGAGCGGTCGTTGTTGCCCCAGTTGCCGCTGTTAGAAGAACCACGTTCTTCGCGGGGTTTTGCCTTATTGACCTTGAGGTCGCGACCCATCCACTCAGCACCGTCAAGAGCCTCAATGGCTGCGGTTTCTTCGGCTTCAGTAGACATTTCTACGAAAGCGAAGCCACGCATCCGACCTGTTTCGCGGTCAGCAGGCAGTTGAATGCGCTTTACTGTGCCGTATTCTCCAAAAGTCTGGCTGAGGTGCTCCTGCGTTACTTCGTAGGATAAATTGCCGACATAGATTGACATTGAACATTCTCCAGAATCGAGGTTGTAGAGATTTAAATCCGGAGGAACGCCGATCGAACGAACTGTACTGCCGAAAATAAAGCTTTGTAGAAAGATCATAGCACCTATAACTGCAAACTGCAATTTTTTGACTCGATCGATCGAAAAGAAATCCCTTCATCTGAAGGCTGAAGGTAAAACGCAGAAGGCTGAAGGTAAAACCACGAATAAAGCAGGAAAACTTCAGAATAAATAAATTTAATTTTTCTGGTTCTTGGCTTCGGTCGGGTTCGGCAGCTTGTAGTAATGGCTGAAAATTGCTCGATCGAGGTTTTGACGATCCTCAAAACACTGCAATTATGCCTCATCAGCAACGGCTTAGAAACTCGGTTTCTTGATGAAAAACTAGGACTTTACGCCAGTCTGTGGCAAGAAACCAAGGTGATCACACTGCTGCGGCTATCTAATTTGTCACATCCGGGAGTTAGAAACTAGCTCAAGAAGGGACGGCGACGGTGGATTTTGCCCAATTAAATTCCTCAACTTCTGTGGGAACTTCTGCGACAACTTCCGCCACAGTTTCTGCGCCAACCAGCACCAACTGCACCGCACAAGCTTTTAACTCGGGCTGTTTGGAATCTGGACAGCTTGCAGCATGAGTCATGGCATTGGCTTCGGCCCCTTCTGCCCAGAGAGAACCCCAGTGCATCGGTACAAATAGCGTACCAGGGGCGATCGCCTTGGTGACTTTTGCCGGAAACTGCGCCTTACCGCGGCGCGATCGAACTTCCAGCAAATCCCCCTCCTTAATCTGCAATTTGGCCGCATCGCGGGGGTGAATTTCCAAAAATGGAGCGGGGTGCAATTGATTAATTTTCTCAGTTCTCCCAGTGCGCGTCATCGTGTGCCAGTGTCCATAAACTCTCCCTGTCGTCAGCACAAACGGATAGTCTGGATCTGGAGGTTCTGCCAGTCCCCGCGAGTGATAAGCCGAAAATCTCGCCCGCGCGTCGGGAGTATGAAAGCGCCTGTCAGTATACAGTCGTTTCGCTTCGTTCGCTGGATGCGGAGGCTGATTGTCGGGACACGGCCACTGCTGGGGGCCTTCTCGGCGCAAATACTCGTGGGACAAGCCTGTCACGTCGCAAGGCCTGCCCCTTGTCAACTGCACGAACTCTTTGTATACGTCAGCAACGGTGTCGAAAGCAAAGTGTTCGGCAAAACCCAACCGGCGGCCGACTTCTGCGAAAATCTTCCAGTCGTCGCGCGCTTCCCCAGAGGGAGTGTCGAAACCGGTACAAAAGGTAACGCGGCGTTCGGAATTCGTCATCACTCCGTTTTTTTCACTCCACTGGGTTGCCGGCAGCAGGATGTGAGCGTAGGCTGAGGTTTCGGTGGGATAGTAAGCTTCTTGATATATCGTAAAGGGCGATCGCAACAAAGCGGCTTTTGTGCGATCCAAATCCGGCATACTTACTACTGGATTGGTGGCGGCAATCCACAGCAACTCAACTTCGCCAGTTTCCAAACCCGTAATCATGTCCCAAGCAGTGCGGCCGGGATTTGGGGAAATACTTCCCGGTGCGATTCCCCAAAACTCCTCGACTTGGGTTCTGTGTTCGGCATTTTTGACAAATCGGTAGCCCGGGAGCAAATGAGAAAGTCCTCCCGCTTCGCGCCCTCCCATCGCGTTTGGCTGGCCGGTCAGGGAAAATGGGCCGCATCCCGGTTTGCCAATTTGACCGGTCATCAAGTGCAAATTAATTAGCGATCGCACCTTTGCCGTGCCTTCGGAGGACTGGTTGATGCCCATCGACCACAGCGACAAAACCCGCTGCGACTGTTCCCAGTAGTTGGCTGCGGTTTCTAAATCACTGACGGCAATGCCGCAGCGCAAGGCCACAAGATCCGGCGTGTAGCTGCTAACAACTTCAGCAAAAGCTGAAAAATTCGCCGTGCATTCCTGAATAAACTCAGGATCTATTGCTTGCCTGCGCAACAGCAAATATGCAATTCCGTTAAGCAAATCTATATCCGTACCCGGTTTAATTGCTAAGTGCAAATCCGCCGCTTCAGCAGTCGGAGTCCGCCTCGGATCTACCACAATCATCTTGACATTTGGATGCTTTTTGTGGTACTTTGCTAATCGGTTAAATAC
>JAJAYT010000307.1 GCA_026786085.1 Microcoleus sp. CAN_BIN18
CTTACTTTTGGGCAACAATTGATTTAGCGCACCACACAAGTATTTCTTCACAGTGTCCCTACTTGCACCAACGCCACTGGGAATCGTAAAAATCATTTCGACAGTTAATAGAGTTCCATCCGCTGAGGCAAAAACATCGATCGGCAAAGCACGCTGAAATGCTGTGGCGGGATTTTCGGCTTTCATGACACCTGTACTCACATCGGTGCTGATAGTTCTGATGCTCTCGCGGGCCAAAATGGGTCGCAATTGGGAAAATGCTCTTTCTATCGATAATCCCTCAACTTCAACACGGGCAGAAAAGGCGGCACCATTGAAAAAGTCACCCTTTTTTTGAAAGCTTTCTTCGCAGGTTGTGGCAACTGCGGGGGTGGCGAAACAGATGAGAGCTAGAGTCAAGAGGAGCGATCGCATATTAGTTGAGGAATGAAAAATGAAACAATCATCAATATCATGATGCACCATCATCGGATTGTTTGGCAAATAGACCTCATTATCTCGATCGCGAATTGCATCTCGAACATCTGTTTATAACTCAATACGGTTTACTTAAGGTTTATTTGTCATTGCGAGCGTCCTCGCGTTAGCGAAGCGATCCGAAGGAAAGCAATCGCAGCGTCTGTTTGTCACATCGTTTTTCCCCGTGGACTGTCTTAAGTAAACCGTATTGGTTTATAACTGGGTTTCACCACTGATGAACCATCAAAAGATACGCGTATCCAGCAGAATCTTCATCAATGGAACCAATGATCGCAGCGATCGCTACACAAATTTCTCCGGTTCCAATTTGAAATCCAGCCATCGTCATAATCTGCCCTGAACTACCTAAAAAAGCAGTCACTATCACCCCAGCCACAGATGGCACTATTATTGTCCGTATCATACCCCAAATTGGGTGATTATGCTGAATAGTTTCAGTCTAATTATTTTCCTCAAACACAAGAATATTTCTTTAACATTCTGCAACGATTTGGCAAAGCCGGCCCTACACCTTGGCTTTGTCTCTCCCTTGGTGTCATCCTGACAGAAGGATGCGTCCTCCTCCCCTAATGGCTAGTCCTGGGAAGACATCTTCGATCGCATTCTCAAAGGCTCATTCGGAAGTTCTTTTTGATGCCATTTTATCGATCTTTTTACGAAGATAATAAACAACAACCTGACAGAATGGATCGAGTTCTTCTCCATTATCGCCATTCCACTTGGGTAGTTCTTTTCGTATATCTGCATTAGAGGGGTTTTTTTGAATCAATCCTTTGCGAAAAGCTTCTAATACTGCTTTACGATTACTAACCAGCGCACCTTCATTCAAATTCAAGACTTCATTGATTTCTCGATCGAATTGGAGATCGTCTGATTTAACTTTCCCGTCTCCCAAGAAATGTATTTTACTTTCAACGTTATGAGATGGATTGGCAGGGTTAAAAGTTAGATCGAGATTTCCTTTTTTTGTGTCACAATGCTGTTGATTTTTCTTTTGCCCTTCTCCTCCTCGACAAACCCCAAGGAGATTATTGTATTCTAGCTGTCTCTGAGGGTATAGATATTGGCTTTGCCAGTGTTCGATTTTCATGTTTTCTGAGTTAGGACGAATCCGTTGCATACAGTAACAGCAAATTCCTCTTTGCTCGCTCACCAGACTTGCTCTCAGGTCATCTTTTTCGGCATAGTTATCATAGTCAGTATTTGTATTGCACCGATGCTGTGTCAACGACGTTGGTTCGGTCTTTTTCTGGATGTTTCTCATTCATTACCTTCTAAAAATTTAATCAGCGATCGAGCTTGAGTAATCTCAGGAGCTTGGTCTCCAATTTTTTCAACAAGGGGAATCATAGCTTGACGTGCGCCATCAAAATTTTCATCATCAATTAGTCTAAAAAGAGCGTGAAGCTTGTCTGCTACCTCTTTGTTACGTTGTGACGCTCCCATCTGCTCCTCTAGTATTCGGTTGGCATCAAGACCATAAGATTCTAATGGAATTGTAGAAATAACTTGGCCAGTTTCTTGATCGCGTTCGAGGACTCTAATACAGCTTGCTTCGACTTCACCAATAACAAGCGGCGAATGGGAAGTGCAAACAAACTGGATTGAGGGGAAGGTTCTGGTGAGGTCATTCACAACTTGACGTTGCCATTTCGGATGGAGATGTACATCTATTTCATCAATTAGGACTAGCCCGGATGTTTGTTGCAAAACTAGAGGTAAAATTTTACGATCTATGTCTAATTTTTCGGTTAAAAAAGAGGCATTTTGAGTAACGATTTTGATGGCAATATCGGCAATTAGACCTACCATCATTTTTTGACCAGCACTAAGGTTACTAAAGGGTTGGGGGTTGCCTTGGATGGAAATAACAATTTCCGATCGCTCTGGGTCAAACCATAGGTCATCTGCGTTGGGAATACAACGCAAAATAGCAAACTTTACAACCTTGTAACCAGGGCGCATTTGTCCCTGTCGATTGACCGAAGCGATCGCTTCTTTCTGGAACCAAGTATGGAGATCGGCGATTCTAATCCGTTCTTCAAAGCAGTCATAGAAGGCATCCCAACGGCGGGCAGGGCTGGTGTGGGTAGTTGCTTTGGGGTCGCGTTGGTTGGAGGGTAGCCAAGCTCGACCTGCTCCGTAGTAGGCGATGATCGGTAGCCAGATTTTTTCGCCTGCTTCAACCTGTTGAAATAAAGTGGAGATAATTGCTAGAGCTTGTTTGGCTTCAGTGTTGGAGGTTCTAGAGCCGTTAGTTTTGATTTGTCTGAGCCATTGGAGTGGCTGACTGTTAATCGTGCCGATCGCTTTAATCTGGACGGGTTTTCGTTCTATAAATTGGGTGATGGTGTCGGATTCGATCGCTTCTAAGCGGATTTCTGAGGGAAGAATATTACGGCGGCTATTGTTGAGGGTTGTGTCGGGGGAGTTGACCAGCCAAATTCCAGCCGCGATCGCCAAAGCATCGAGGATAGTCGTTTTACCTGTGCCATTGTCCCCAACTAGCAAGGTAAATTGGGGATGCAAGTCAAGGGTATAGTCTGAAAATTTCTTGAAGTTTTCGATTTCTACTCGGTCAATTCTCATGGTTCAGTCATGGCTAGCACACTCTTAGAATCAAAATGGCATCTTATCTATTATCGCTTCTTCCTGGCAAGTAGAGTGAATCACAACTTGCGAAAGTTCGATCGCCCTTGACAAATATCGCACTCTTCGCAGAACAATAACACTAGAAATTGAGAGAGCGATCGACAAATCTGGTAATTTTGAAGTATTGGGTATGGCGATCGAGGCACGATCGGTTCCTAAAAATTCTCAACTCCACCTTCTAGTTCATCCAAGTCATCTGCGGTTAAGGGCGATCGAGCACTATGGCGGATGTACAACACATAAACCGTAGTATCTCGAATCGCAAACAAGACTCGTTCATTCAGTTGACAGTTGACAGTTGACAGTTGACAGTTGACCTAGAAGAAAGAGGATTGGAGTAATGAATAGTCTGATTTTAATTTCTCCCTAAAAGGGTTCCGGCTTTAAACCAATTCTTTCTGGTAATTTCAACCTGAAATGTCATATTTCTGCTGCATTTCTAGGACAAAATTTTCGATAGGACGAGTCTGTCCTGCGTTGAGTTCATCGAAACCTTGCTGAATACCTGCAATTGTTTCCAATCGATCGATCAGTTGGCGCAGTTTAATTGGATCGATTTTGCCCGGATCGAGAAAGGTGACAAGAACTTGCGATTGCTCGCTAACATCTTGCGGTTGCGTGGCTAGCTGAATCTGCCCATTCTGATAAATGCCTTCGATGGTTTTTAGCATGAGTTGCAGTTTGGTTTGTATTCGCTTCTATTCTATAGCAATCCTAAATGATTTTCTGTAGGGACACGGCACTGCCGTCTCCCGGACACGGCACTGCCGTGTCCCTACAGATGGATTTTGGGGAAATCACATTTATGTTCGCGGTAAGGATAATGATTTAGGATTGCTATAGCAAGTATAGAAACAAAAACAATTAAGGTTAAAGACTCAAAGGGCGATCCTCTTCCTTGGCGTAGCCCCCGTAGGGGCGGGCTTTGCTAACGCACGCTTATTGCAGGATACTGTTACAGATATTCCTCCGTAATCCCAGCATCCTTGAGAATACTTCTTAAGGTTCCAGTAGGTAAGTCTCTATTGCTATGCACAGGAATAGAGAGAATAACTGCAACATCCTCTTTTGCGTAGATATGATGGCTACCAGTGATTCTTTTTAGCTTCCAACCATATCGCTCAACGATTTTTCAGAGTGCTTTGCCAGAAACAGATTTCATAGAGATAACTCAATTGGCTCTCCTGACTTTATGGTGTATAATGTAACAAACAATACATTTACTGTCATGGACTTTTATTTGGACTATATATTAGACTTGCCTGGAGTGAAGGTTGAAAGTTGTACTCAAATTGAGGGAAAAATTTTATTAGGACTGAGAATTGTAGGAGAAGGTATGGTTTGTCATCA
>JAJAYT010000308.1 GCA_026786085.1 Microcoleus sp. CAN_BIN18
CCACAAGAGTCACATCGAACAACCGTTTTGAATCGTACCCATAACAAGGGTGGTTTTATCAAGGAGCCGGATGAGGTAAAAGTCTCACGTCCGGTTCTGAAGGAGAGGTAGTGGTAGTAATGCCCCTATCGACTCTAACCAGATTTAGTAATGAAGTACCCACTGCATACAGTTTCCAGACCAGTCTCAGGTAGCGAAGTTCAGAAACTTGCCCATGCCCTTAAAAGTGGCGGTTATGTTGCAAATGAAGCTGCTTTAGATTTAGCTAAACGGCTCGCGGCTCGTCGGCATCGTAGGAAAGCTGCCAATGCTGCCAAGTAGTAAGTTTGCTGGAGTTGATTTTTCTGACCTGCCTGTCGAGCAGTTGACCTCCGCTATTGCTATTTCTGGTCAGGGGTTTCGGTGTCTGCGCGGTGAGTTTGTCACCTACTGGCGACAAGGACGTATTCAGCGAGAGATTGACGCTCGTATTAGTCAATGCTGGATTTTACGCTGTGAAGACAATTTGGCTGGTTACATCACCCTACTCGCAGATAAACTGGAAGTTGATGAATCAATCCTGCTTGACGAAGGCGTTCAGTATCGATCTTTTCCAGCCATCAAGATTGGTTTACTAGCGGTAGATAGACGTGCGAAAGGAGCAGGTCGCCGTCTAGTTGAATGGGCAGTAGAGTACGTTGCAGCAGAAGTTTCACCTACGGTTGGTGTGCGCTTTATGACCGTTGACGCACTTTACGACTCTGATACTACTCCTCCCTATGACGCATCTGGCTTTTACGAGAAGTTTGGTTTTCAATTTGCCGATCCTAATGAGTCCTTACCGCCATCTGTGCCTTATCGCACAATGTATCTGGATCTCAAGCCATTGATCGATTTGTTGAGTATCCAAGATATTGAACCAACCAAAGATTAACTGGTTGTGAAACTGCTGCCTAATTTTACTGTTAAACTACGAGATTATTTATGGATTATCAAGACCAACTCCTTGAGAGGCAAGATGGGCGCTATTACGCAATTGGTAAGGTTGGGACGGGGCTTGGTTCAATTGCTACCGAAGAGCTACTTAAAGAAAATGTAGTCTCCTTCGGCCTGCCATCCGGCCCAGCATTATTCCTTCATCTTGCATACCGAGCATATGTGAAGATTAAGGATGTTGAACCTTTAAGTTTTTTCAACCATCATGATCAAGGAATTTGGCCAGACGATCAAGGTCTGCTTTTTGATTTCTTTGAAAATTTCATTTCGCATTCAGTCTACTATTTTACCGCACTCGAAGCATTTGCTAATGAGTCCATTCCAGAGAACTTTAAGTATGTTTTTATAGTTGAAAAAACAGGACAGGAGCGAACTTACGATAAAAATGAAATCGAGAGAAAAGTGAATTTAGATGAAAAATTAGATAAAATTTTTCCCACAATATACTCTGTTCCTAGTCCAAAAGGTAAGAAAGTTTGGGAACACTACAAACAGATGAAAAAAGTTCGAGATCGGATCATCCATCTCAAATCGATTGACCAAAAGGCATCTGGCATAAAAGATGAGACAATTTGGGGAACTATGCTCAGAATGCATGATAAACCTCTTTGCGATTTCGCCTATGAAGTAATTGGCTATTTTGAACCAGCTATTTCTCGAAGATGGTATAAAAAGTACCCTTATGGGAAAGCCTAACAAATCAAATGCACCGGAACGTAGTTGCATGGCCGAGTTTGAGTTATCAAGTTACTGATATCGGGTAGTGAGAAGTTGAGGTTGCTAAATCGTCCTCCAAAAACCCAGGTTTTGCGGAGGATGCTTTTACAAAAATCGCTGCAATTCTTGCTGCAAATACTTGGCCCATTTAGTCGCTAGAGGAACTTCTGTAAACGGAACCTGCACAGCCTCCGCATCTTTCAACAAAAATTTCAGGACGATCGCCTTTCCAGAATTCGGCGGCAACTCTAAATCTACCACAGTATCATTAACTAACAATTGGATAGACTGCACATCTTTCAAAGAAAAAGTTTGCAAATTCACAGGCCCGCTGCGAGTAGGTTTCCCCCAAGTTAAACTATCTTCTTGCTGACCAAGTACAGCATAAATATCATACTTTGCCTTAGCGAATTGTTCAGCCCAGATGCGATAGGCTTCCAGTTTTTGATACTCGTTCCATCCAGCCCAAGCCAGCCCTATAAAAATTGCCAACAGCGGCAACCACATTAAACCTCTTTCCATGCAATATCCTTGTTAAAAAAACTCGCTTGTTCTGTTTGCCATCTACTCTAATCATACAATTGATTGAACTTCTCAGACTCGACGAGGCAATTTAAACGAAAAAGTAGAGCTACGGGCGATCGCACGGGCAGCCACCATCGCCAAATACCAAACCGCCCGCCCGCAAGTCATCCAGCATCCGCCGCCCGTAAAACTGGCATCAGCGGTTAAAATTGGGTTATTGTAGTGAACAAGCCTTCCCTACACGGACGATCGGCCATGAAAAAATTTTTCCTTCTGTGCTTATTCTTAATCGGGCTCGGCTGGGCAATTTCTAATTTCCCAGGACTGGCTACTCAAGGCACTTATGACTCGATTGTGCTGGATTTCCGCGAAGATATCGGTAATGCTGAGATTGCAAAACAAGTAAGCGCGATCGCCCAGCAGTACAAAATCGCACCACAACTCAACAGCGAATTCTCAGCGGGCGACAATGTATATGTAGTTAAGGGCGATCGCACTTTGCTAAACGCCCTGAGAAAATCAAATTTGGCTAAAGATACCGAATACATTGAACCAAACTACGTCTACAACATCTTCGAGATTCCGAATGACCCCATGTATAACAAGCAGTGGAATCTGCGCAGTATCAACGTAGAAGCCGCTTGGAATGAAACAAAAGGCAGTGGCACAACAGTAGCGGTAATTGACACGGGAATTACTCCCGTCGCGGACTTAAAAGAAACCAAATTCGTACCGGGCTACGACTTTGTAAACGATCGTGCCGAAGCCTACGATGACAACGGCCACGGTACTCACGTCGCGGGTACAGTCGCCCAATCAACTAACAACAACTACGGTGTTGCAGGCATCGCTTACGAAGCAGCTTTAATGCCGCTCAAAGTGTTAAGCGGCAGCGGTGGCGGCACGGTTTCCGACATCGCTGAAGCAATTAAATTTGCTGCTGACAACGGCGCCGATGTCATCAACATGAGTCTCGGTGGCGGTGGCGAAAGTCAGTTAATGGCAGAGGCGATCGACTACGCCCACTCTAAAGGCGTTGTAATCGTCGCAGCCGCAGGTAACTCCGGCGATAGTTCCGCTTCCTATCCCGCCCGCTATCCCCACGTCATCGGCGTTTCTGCCCTCGGCCCAGACGACGAAAAAGCTGGTTACTCCAACTTCGGCGCGGGAGTTGATATTTCTGCCCCCGGCGGTTCGGAAAATGGCAAGATTCTGCAAAGTACGATCGACCCAGAAACCGGTGCAGAAATTTTTGAAGGCTACCAAGGTACAAGCATGGCATCTCCCCACGTTGCCGCCGTTGCAGCCCTGATTAAAGCCTCCGGTATCACAGAACCAGACGAAATTCGCAGCGTACTCTTGCAATCGGCACGAGTTGTCAGCGAAGATCCGCTAAACCATTTTGGCGCCGGCAACCTCGACGCAGCCGCAGCAGTTCAGCTAGCCCAGCGCGGACAAATCAACTTCCGCGATTTCTTCCGCTGGCTGCGCGACAACGGCTATCTCAGCCCCCGCTTCTGGATCGACGGCGGTGCAGTCGCCCTGTTACCTAAGATTGCAATGGTGCTCGGTTCTTACCTGCTGGCTTTCTTTATGCGGAATTATTTTCCGTTCCAGTGGACTTGGGGCTTTTCCGGCGGCTTGATTGCTGGCAGTTCTGGGTTCTTCGGGCTGCGAAATCTGTTTGTCTTTGACCTGCCGCAGTGGCCGATGCGCCTGATGGGCAGTTCTATTCCCGAACTTGGCGGCGCAATTAATGGCAGCAGTATGCTGAATCCCTTGTTTGCGAGTGTTTTGATTCCAGGGATTTTGATTGCTTTGCTGTTGGGACATCAACAGTGGAAGTGGATCGCGATCGCTATTTCGATCGGCTTTGCCAGCAGTTTAGCAGTGAATGCTTTTGTGTCTCCCGCAGTCTGGGGATTGGGAACTGGTTTGGTAGCACAATCATTCTTGATTGTCAATGCTTTGCTATGTTTTGGACTGGCGCGTCTAGCAATTAAAACAGAGGTGCGATCGGCATGAGTATTACTGTCAAAGGTGTAATTGAACGCAAAGGATTAGGCCCGGGCACTTGGGCTTTGGTTGGCGAAGATGGGGAAACTTACGAACTTAAGGATGCTCCTTCTGAGTTAAAAAAAGCTGATTTGAAAGTTAGTGTCACAGGTGAAGTCCGTAAGGATGTGATGACTTTTGCGATGATTGGCCCGGTGCTGGAAGTGCAGTCTTTTGAAGTGTTGTAGGTCGATCGGCTAATCCAGCTTTCGATCAAAAAAAAACCCCGGCCAAAATTGGCTGGGGTTTATTAATCAGGGTGCATCTTTGATGTAGTTTCCACTCTCAAGGTCTTCTTTCAGGACAAATTGGATTTTTAACCGCAGATGCACGCAAATTAACGCAGATAATTATTGATTTATTAAAGTTTTGCGGTTTTGGGTGCAAGACGCAAAAAAAACCCGGCCAAAAATTGGTCGGGAGTTATCAATCAATCAGGGTGCATCTACTGATTTAGTCTCCGGTAGGTGTGTGCTTGTTTCAGGACAGTTTGGATTTTTTACCGCTCTTGGCGCAGATGGGGTGCATCGAGGCCAAAGAAACCGGGTTTTTGATTAGCTAAAGAGTCAAGTGCAGTATTTTGGTAAAAAAACCCGGTTTCTGCCTCCCGTCTCAGGTAGGGACACGGCACTGCCGTGTCCCTACAGCTATAATTCGGATGTTACTGAAGTATGAGCATCTATTTTAGCTTGAACCAACCAATCTTGGTCAGCCGCAGCAACTTCATAACCGCTGATATCGCCTAGTTTTTCCAGGGCCATTAGTGC
>JAJAYT010000309.1 GCA_026786085.1 Microcoleus sp. CAN_BIN18
ACTGCATTGAGTTCTTGTGGAACTAGCATCTTATTTGTTTTTTAACATGGCAGAAAACATCAGCTACATATGCTGTCAAGTCTATTAATAATCCGCTGTTAACTGTTACCAGTCAACATCAAAATCATTAACACTAACACCCCGTTAGTTAAATAAAAGATACCAACCACCTGAGTTTCCAACCAGCCGCACAACTCTAAATGATGGTGAAGAGGAGCCATTTTTAAGAGACGCTTGCCTATACCATCCGGGCCTTTTGTCGCTTTGTAATAACCTACTTGAGCAATTACCGACAGCGTTTCTATAAAGAAAATCCCGCTGATAATTAATAATATCCAAAGGCTGTTTGTTAATAAAGCTACCGCACCCAACGCACCGCCCAAAGCTAAGGCACCTGTATCACCCATAAACACTTTCGCTGGATTGCGATTGTGAGTTAAGAAACCGAGACAACTGCCGCTGATGCAGGCGCAAAATATCATTAATTCTGGTGAAGTTGAAGCTACAGATGCACCTAATCCTAAAAGTGCGATCGCCCCTAAGCCACCCATCAACCCATCAACGCCGTCCGTAAGATTAGTAGCATTGCTTTCGGCAACTAACACAAAACCCGCCAGTGGCCAAAACAGAAAACCCAAAGGTAATACCCAACCGAAAGGCAAAGCAATATTCGTAGAGATAGCTGGATTGTGGAACATCAGCCACAGACAAAATAGAGCAGCAAAAGCCATTTGCAAAGCCAATTTCATCCGAGGTGAGATACCTTTGTTCGACTGGCGGCGGAGAATTTGCCAATCGTCTAGCCAGCCAATGAAACCATAAGCTAAAGTCAAAGCCGAAACTGCCACAACATCTGAGTTAAATCTCGACCAAAGCAAGGCGACTGCGACACCTGCGGGTACAAAAAATATGCCTCCCATTGTCGGCGTTCCCGCTTTTTTTAAGTGGGCTTGGGGGCCGTCTTCACGAATTATTTGTCCTGCTTTTAGTTGCTGGAGTACGGGTATAACTACATAGCCCAACCCCGAAGCAACTAAAGCACAAACAACTAGAGGCATAAATAGCGATTCCGGTAAATTCAAAAACCTACCCGCTGCTATATCTAAACCGATCGCTACAATCCCGATCCCCAAACCTAGCAGCAGGAATAAATTCCGGCCTGTAAGTTTGAAAGGCATACTAAATGGGATTTTCTCATCCACGAAGTTATCCATAACACTCCTCAACACACACACAATTTAAAAATAAGCAATTGACAATTGGGAAATAGGTTGCAATGTGGGAGATTGGGAAATCTCTTAGTTTTTCTTCCCTGTTTCCGGTTGATTCTTTCACCCTTCTACTACGAGTTATTCGTCGCTGGCACTCGTATCATCTTCTGCTTCCTCTTCGTCTTCGTAAGGAGTGTCGTCAACTGCCATCAACTCGGGAAATTCTTCTTCGTTGAGATAGTCTGGTTCTTGAACATCTCTTGCTAACAAGCGATTGTTAGATTCCAACCAGTCTAAAAGAGAAGATTGCTGCTTTAATGGAATGACATCCGCAGGTAAGTGGCGAGGTATTTGGCGTAGAGATGGGTTGTACATAATTCTCGGTTTCTAAAGACAAAGACGCGATCGAGTGGAGGTAATATTTTGCCGACAGACTAATCCTTGATCTAGCCTTGCCGATCGGGCATCGGACATGGCTAAGGCATTATACCACAGGCTTGGTTTGGTTCCGGATCGCATAGGATGGGAGACCCGAAGGACGATCTACCCCTTGCTCCGCGCTTAGATTAACATAAAATCTCTGGTTCGTCATCCTCCTTTTGGACATAAGTATCTTAATCTGAAACAATGGCTTTTAAGATATCGTGGGATACATTGCGATCGAGTCGATCGTGTATGCAGCTAACACTACACATCAAGTCTTACAATCTAAAACTGTCTGTGAGTATAGCTTTGATAGACTAAGAGCCATCTAAAATTTCCAGACTCAAACCTCTGCGACTGACTCAAAAGCAATAAATCTCAGCATGGATACAACGGCGGCGGTTTTATATAACAAAGAGGGTTATGACACCGGAGGGCAAAAACTTCTGGGGCGTCATTCAGCCGGAGAAGGATTTCTTAAAAGCTTAGTCCAACACGGGACTGCTGACTCACTCTACTGTTGTGCAGATAGCGAAAAAACCTTTAAGGAGTTTTGTTCGCACATCCAACCTTGGCTGCAAAAACCTCGGAAAGTCCGCTGGATTCCCAACGAACGACCGGATTTGCTAGCTCAACCGGGGACAATTTACCGACCAGACCCCAGCCTTGCAGACCTAGTTTGGGCGCGTAGATTTGTCGATCAGCGGGCTTACAGCGTTTGTGGCGTTACTCATACCATAGGTACAAAATACGTCATGGGGGCGATCGGCGATTTGATCGCCGCACCGATGCAGCCTTGGGACGCCCTAATCTGCACCTCTAACGCCGTGAAAACCGCAGTATTCGGAGTTCTGACAGAGTGGTCTGAATACTTAGCGCAACGCAACGGCGGTCAACCGGAAATTTTGGTCAAATTGCCCGTTATTCCTCTGGGAGTTGATTGCAGCGCGTTTCCGCAGGGTTTGGAAGCAGTTAATACGGGTCGCCAACAGCGACAAAAACTCGGCATTTCTCCCGACGATATAGTCGTGTTATTTGTCGGCAGACTGACTTTTTCTGCCAAAGCCCATCCCGTACCAATGTACATCGCCCTAGAACGCGCGGCCCAACAGACAAAAGCCAAAATCCACTTAATTCAAGCCGGTTGGATCGAAGATCCGCGAGAAGAGCCCGACTTTAAAAATAGCGCCCAAATCTTTTGTCCCTCCGTGAATGCTATTTTTTTAGATGGCAGAAAGCCCGAAATTAGAATTAATATTTGGTCAGCAGCCGACATTTTCATTTCGCTTTCCGACAACATTCAAGAAACCTTCGGACTAACACCAATCGAAGCAATGGCCAACGGACTGCCGGCGATAGTCTCCGATTGGAACGGATACAAAGAATCAGTCCGCCACGAAATAGACGGGTTCCGCATTCCCACACTCATTCCACCCTCGGAATCTTGTTTAGATTTAGCGCTAAATTATCTCGACGACAGCTTAAATTGGCCCACTTACATGGGTCACACTTCCCTAGCCACAGCCGTTGATATTGATGCCTGCACCCGCGCATTGTGTCAATTAATTGACAACCCCGAATTAAGAAAGCGAATGGGGGAAAATGCGAGACAAAGAGCGAAAGAGATTTATGATTGGAAAGTAGTAATTGCAGCTTACGAACAGTTGTGGCGGGAATTAGCAGAAATTCGGATTTTGGCACCGGAGTCAGCACCTTTAAAATCCGGGAAGCCGCCTTATCCCCTGGGCGACGATCCGTTTCGGGTACTGGGCCACTATTCCACTAAAGCTTTAAGCAATGAAATGATGCTGAGTCTGGGGGGAATAGCTACACCAGAACTTTTGCAGCACTTGTACAAAATTTGGTTTACAAGTTTCGGTCAGGACAGAAGAATATCTGTTAAAGTCCAGATGGAGATATTGGATACAATTAAACAAAAGGGTGCTGTCAGTGTCGGCGAAATAGTCGATCGCTATGCCAAAAACAAACAACAATTAGCATACCTGTATCGGACTCTGCTTTATTTGGTGAAATTTGGTATCTTAGTTATTAGTCATTAGTTATTGGTTATTGGTTATTGGTTATTGGTTATTGGTTATTGGTTAATGGTTATTGGTTATTGGTTATTGTTTATTTGTAGCAGTCAACAGCCAACAGCCAACAGTCAACAGTTAACAACCAAAAAATAAAATTATGATTGGAAAATCTGGACTATTAGAGATAATTGCTGGTAAGAATCGCGGTTTGCTGGCTACTCAGGACGACAAACAGGCGATTTTAAGTGCGATCGCCCAATTGGAAGATTACAACCCCACCCCGCGCCCTATCGAAGCCACAGAGCTTTTAAACGGCGATTGGCGGTTATTGTACACCAGCAGCCGCGCCCTGCTGAATCTTGACGGTTTTCCCTTGTTAAAATTGGGTCAAATTTATCAATCTATCCGCGTCAAAGAATCCAAAATATACAATATTGCTGAACTTTACGGCTTGCCTTACTTAGAAGGAATAGTCAGCGTGGCCGCCAAATTTGAGGCGACTTCCGAACGGCGAGTACAAGTAAAATTTGAGCGCTCAATTTTAGGTTTACGCAGCTTGATTGGCTATGAATCTCCGGTCAAGTTTATCAATGAGATTGAGTCGGGGAAAAAGTTCACTGCTGTAGATTTTGGGCTGGATACTCGCGAACAGCAAGGATGGCTGGACATTACTTATTTGGATAGCGATTTGCGGATCGGGCGCGGGAATGAAGGAAGTGTTTTTGTATTGACAAAAGAGTGATTTTGCGATCGAGTGCGATCGATCTTAATCATTCTCAAAATTTTACGCAATTATCGATCGAATAGAACCTTAACAGTTGACAGTTGACAGTTGACAGTTGACAGATGAGTGCGAAGTTTTTAGGCAGGGAATTTAAGCCCCAGCCTAAAAACAATCCACCTAAAGGTGGGGGCTTAAATTCCCTGTGCTTTGGTTAAAAAAAGAGCTATTCCCCCTTATAATCATAAAAAATATCACATCTAAAATCATAAAAAAAATGTTCCGACTCTCCCAAACCCAACTCAAAATCCTCGAAGAATGCCCCCGCAAATTCCAGCACAGCTACCTAGAACTACTCGCCACCACCGCATCCCCAGAACACAAAGAAAAACTCACATGGGGAAGTCACTTTCACCTCTTGATGCAGCAGCGAGAGCTCGGACTTCCCATTGAATTTATCATCCAACAAGACCCCGAAATGGGACGCTGTGTGGTAGCATTTATCAACGCCGCACCCGAACTTTTCGCTAATTCAGCAAATAGCGACCAAATTTTTCGCCAAGCCGAACACCCCCGTACCTTAATTTTCCAAGACTATTTGTTCACCGTTATCTATGACTTATTAATAGCCCAACCAAAAACCGCTCAAATTCTAGACTGGAAAACCTATCCTCGCCCTCAAAAATCAAAATGGATAGCCGAAAGTTGGCAAACTCGGCTCTATTTATATGTGTTAGTAGAAACGAGCGACTATTCCCCCGAACAAGTTTCTATGACATACTGGTTTGTACAATTGCAAGGAGAAGAACCACCACAAAAACTCACATTTAATTACAACCAAACAGAACACGATCGCACAAAACAAGATTTAACCGAAATATTGCACCAGCTAACCGACTGGCGACAGCGCTATACCGAAGGCGACGAATTCTTACCCCAAGTAGAAATTGGTTCCAATCGTTGCGATTCCTGTCAATTTGCCACTCGCTGTAACCGCACCCAAGACACCAAAGCTTCTTCCCCAAATTTTCTGGCAGAAACTCCCGTAAATTGGTTGCCAAATCTTGCTATCATTGAGGAAATGTCTATTTAATATAAACCTTTTAGTATGCCAACTATTAGGACAGTTTCAATCCTGGACGCATTGCGAGGCGAGAAACCCGGTTTCTACGAATTTTTGCGACGAGGGACGATAAATCTAGGAAGAAACCGGGTTTCTGAAGTCTTCGTGCGTAAGCGAGGGGCGGGTTTATAGATATTATTTATGTGAATGAAAGATTGTTGGTTGACTCGATCCTTGTGTGGTGCGTCGCTACTAGATATTCGATTGGCATCGCAGATTGTCGAGAGCGACGCACCCTACCATCTCTAAAATCTAACATCTAAAATCTAATGGCAGAACTACGTGAAAACTGGCAAAATCAACCCTTACCCCAGCCCCCAGCTTGGCTAATTCAAGCTGTCAGGAATCATGCACCAGAACTCCCTGGAAACTATGCAGCTTCACTTCTCTGGTGTAGAGGAATTCAAAATCCTGAAGAAATACCAGGTTTCTTAAATCCCCAACTTTACAAACCAGCAAGTCCTTTTGAATTCGGACTAGAAATGAACTGGGCAATAGAAAGAATCCAGCAAGCACGAAACAGCGGTGAAAAAATCGCAATTTGGGGAGATTTCGACGCTGACGGGATTACCTCAACGTCAGTTTTGTGGGATGGATTGGGAGAGTTTTTTGCTCAAAATGACCAACTAATTTATTATATTCCCAACCGATTAACTGAATCTCACGGTCTCAATATTTCAGGAATAGACGCATTAGCAAAATCTGGAATTAGCTTAATTATTACCTGCGATACCGGCAGTACAAATATCGCTGAAATCGAATATGCTACCAGCTTAAATATCGATACAATTATCACGGATCATCATACATTGCCGGACGATCGCCCGCCAGCGACAGCAATTATCAATCCCCGCTACTTTCCCCCCAACCACCAACTGTTTAACCTGTCCGGCGTCGCTGTAGCTTACAAATTAATCGAAGCATTATATCATACATTGCCGGATATTCCGCAACGACCGCTTACGGATTTATTGGAGTTAGTGGCGATCGGCTTAATTGCTGATTTAGTCCAACTTACGGGAGACTGTCGCTACCTAGCACAACTCGGAATAGAACAATTGCAAAAACAAACCACAAATCCCACCCGCCCGGGAGTTGCCAAATTGCTCGAATTGTGTAAGAGATCGGGCGATCGTCCAACCGACATTTCCTTCGGACTCGGCCCCCGAATCAACGCCGTCAGTCGCATTCAGGGCGACGCCAGCTTCTGCGTAGAACTCCTCACCAGCCGCGACAAAAAACGCTGCGAAGAACTAGCAAATCTAACCGAAATTGCCAACACCAGGCGCAAATCTTCACAAAAAGATGTTGCCAAAGATGCAGCCGACAAATTAGCCAAACTCGACATCTCAACCACCAGTGTCATCGTTCTCAGCGACCCTCAATGGCCCGTAGGAGTATTAGGATTAGTAGCAGGACAAATCGCCCAAGAATACGGCCGCCCCGTGATTTTATTCAGCACAGAAGGGACAGAAGAAATCGCAGACAACCGCCCGGAAACGCAATTTACCGAGCCTTTAGAACCGGAATCACCCACACTCCCCCAATCCAAAATCCAAAATCCAAAATCCAAAATCGCCAGAGGTTCCGCCCGTTCCGCAAATCAAATCGACCTTTACAAATTAGTCAAAGACCAAGCACATTTATTGGATAGATTCGGCGGTCATCCCTTCGCCGCCGGATTGAGTCTACCAGTTGAAAATATTCCTTTATTTACCGATGCGGTCAATCAGCAACTGCGACAACAATACAGCATAGATAGTTTAACAGCCGCCCCGGTTCAACCAGACCTCAAAATTACTGTCTCCGAATTAGGCAAAGAGTTATTTCAAGAACTAAAATTGCTCGAACCCTGTGGTATGGGCAACCCCGCACCAAGATTGCTGATTGAAAATTGTTGGTTTGATAATCTCTGGAATCAGAAAATCAAAGATTTGAAAGGACAAAAAGTAGAATATATCAAGACAGAGTTTACAATTTCGGATGAATCTATAAATACTGGATTTCCCGGCATTTGGTGGGGACACTACCAAAATGAAGTTCCTCAAGGCCGCTGCGATGTCACCGTCGAACTCGATTTTAATACTTACAAATCGCGGTATGAAGTGCGCCTCATAGCAGTGACTGAACGCACGGAAGATAGCCAAAGCAATTCCCCGACTAAAATAGATTGGATTGTAGACTGGCGCAATAGAAATAGCGATGAAGAGCTGTTAGCAGCTCATACAAACTTCGCATATAAAATGCCAGTTGACAATACAGAGGTGGTCGATCGCGAAAACTCGATCGTCCTCAAAGAATGCCCCGCAAGCTGGGACGAACTGCGGATCTGGTTTCGCCAAGCACAGCAGAAGCAACAACAACTCGCGATCGCCTACACATTACCCCCACCCGTACCCCCGCAGCAAATCTGCCAACAACTAATCGGCATCGCCAAATACCTCAGCCGCACCAACAAACCCGTCACCAGACAGCAACTGCGCCAAAAACTCGGCATCAGCGACACATCCCTGCAACTGGGGTTCAAAACCCTAACATATCTTGGTTTCAAAATTAATTATCGCGATCGAGCTTTCCACATCGCCAGACAACCCGAAACCGCACAGCGTGAAGACGCGACAGAGCAAATCCCCAAACCCTTATTAGATAGCGAATCCATTCAATTCTCAGAACCAAATTCACTCCAAGCCGTCCGTTTAGCAGCGCAATTTTTAGCAGCCGTCTCCGAAGAACAATTCCGGCGGAAATATTTCTGTGAAGTACCCCTTTCGACTATTGTGTCGATCGCCCGAGAGACCATTTTCAAAGAAGATTCTACCGCAAATCTCTTTTAACTAATATCTGCCACCATGATTAAAAACAGGCTTTCGGGCCTGTTCCACAAAAGATGAGTTTTCTTGTGGGGTGGACACGCGAGGCTCTTTTGTGGGTTGGGCTTCTAAGTTGTACTGCATTTTTAAATTCTAGATATCCAATCCCATTCCCCCTTCTCTCCCACTCTCCCTAGCGCAGGCCTATTCCTGACACAGTTGCAACATCTCAGTTCTCAGAAATATCTGAGTTCTGAATTCATACCGATAAAATAAGGTATATGACAATAGTAGTTATCCGTTGCGAGTCAGGCCCAAAACTCAAAACCCATAACTTACAGCCCCAAACCCAAAACTCCTCCACCCTCAAACTCGATCGCAAATCTCCAATTTAAAACCCCTATGATCCTCTGTCCCCACTGCCAATTTGAAAATCCCAATCTAAACAAGTTTTGTCAACAATGTGGAAATTCCCTAACTTACAAACCTTGCCACCAATGCGGAACCCAAGTCGCTGTTAGCGCCGAAAAATGTCAAAATTGCGGAGTCGCAACAGGTCAAGTGTGGCGGGCGATTATCTGCGGTCGATCAAATTTTCCAGCAGTCGAGCCAGCCGAACTTGGAGAAAAACCAGCTATTTTCCCAGAAACCGCACCAGCCCAAAACTCCCCTGAACCAATAACAGACGCGATTAAAACAGAAATTACCGTCGATGCAACTGGCTCAGGAGTCGAACCAACTTCTACACAGCCAAGTGACGGCGAAAACAGCAACAGAGAAATAATTGACGCTGAGGTCGTAGAGGCGATCGGAGTAACATCCTTTCAAACAGAACAAAAAATCTCTACAACAGCACCAGAGAGCGAAATAACCCCATCTGACAGCAATTCAATAACCGCACCACAAGCACAAACCCAGCTCCCAACCAACAGCCCCGAATCCGCAGAATTCTCCCTCTCCAATGCCGAAGATGTAATCCCTTCTCAGCCCGTAGGAGCTTATCTAGACAGCCAGCAGCGCTACCAACTCCTAGAAACCCTGCCATCAAGAAAACCTTCAGAGACAGTAGCAGCAATCGTATTGGACTGTCAGCCACTGCAAATGTCACCCCTCAAAGCAATGCTAGCAGCCAAAGGAGCCAGCGTCGCCAAACGAACCTCTCCCTACAAAGTAGCAATCAAACCCGGAGAAAATTCGACCAATTTCGCCTTAGCAGAGCTTTGCCAAGGCATCGCTGAGCCTTATCTGGCGCTCAGGTGGCAATTTTCTCACAACCTACCAGTCATTCACGATAGCTGGTCAGACAACAAACAGGCCGTACTGCTGCTAGAAGATTGTTCGCAATGGCCACTGTTGGTAGAACGCTGGAGTCAACCCGAAACTTCCACCCAGCAAATTGTGTACTGGCTGCACGAAATGACAGAACTCTGGGCCGCCCTAGAACCCTGGCACTGCCGACAAAGCTTGTTGGAATTGACAAATTTGCGAGTCAACCCAGACTCTTCGTTTTCCTTTGCCTCTTTGCGGCTGCAATACCTCTATCCCGAACCCGCTGGCTCAAACCTGCAACTCCTAGATTTGGGGCAACTGTGGCAGGCCATATTTAACCAGTCCGATCGCACTCAGTTTGGCGCTTTGCTGGAACTGCTGCAACAAATGTACAGGGGTGAGATTAACACCATAGAAGAATTGCGATCGCGCCTAGAAACCGTTCCCCTCGAACTCCAACCCGCGTCTCCACCAACCTCAACCCCAGAGAGCGAGCATTACCGCAGCCCCGATAACTCCTCCCCCGAAGTTGTTGGCGAAGTCTTAACCCAGCCCATGCCCGTCCAGATTTACAGCTTACAAGAAGCAGGCCTCACCGATGTCGGCCGCACCCGCGACCACAACGAAGACTTCTTCAGCATCTGGACTCAGCTCAACAAACTCGAAACCTGCTTCGGTCGCATCTTTCAAACCAAAGGGCTTTACATTCTCTGCGACGGCATGGGCGGACACGACAGCGGAGAAGTTGCCAGTCAATTAGCTGCTGAAACCCTCAGAGAATTCTTTCAAACCAGTTGGGAAAATCAACTGCCCCAGGCAGAGACCATCCGCGAAGGAGTGCTCCTAGCCAACAAAGCCATCTTTGAAATCAATCAAAAGGACGGCCGCTCCGGCAGCGCCCGCATGGGTACAACCCTAGTCGCAGTCTTAGTTCAAGACACCAAATTCGCCGTTGTCCACGTCGGCGACAGCCGCCTCTACCGACTCAGAAAGGGACAACCCCTAGAAAAAATCACCTCAGACCACGAAGTCGGCCAGCGCGAAATTAAGCGTGGCGTTGACCCGGAAACAGCTTATTCCCGCCCCGACGCCTATCAACTAACTCAAGCCATCGGCCCGCGAGACGGTAACTTTCTCAAGCCTGATGTGCAGTTTTTAGACTTGTGCGAAGATACTTTATTGATTTTGGCCTCCGACGGGCTGACAGATAATGATTTGTTGGAAACTCACTGGCGCAGCACTCTCGAACCCCTGTTCAATCCCCAAGCTAATCTCGACGAGGGAGTTGCCGAGTTGATTGAACTGGGCAACAAATGCAACGGTCACGACAATATCACGGCAATTATCGTTCGGGCACAGGTAGGCGCATTTCGATTTTAGAATTTGGATGCTGCCAATTTTTTCACTCACCAGCGCCTTTCCCCGCAACCGCCAGAACTTCAAGCCTGCCATTTGTTGCAGGGAAAGGGAACAGGAACGGCAGTTTCCCGGCAAAGGCTTGAAGTTCTGCGATTTTAGCTAAATTTGGATTGAATTAAGTATATGCTTGCCCCAAAAGTGCGATCGAGTTATCTACAATCCTGCACAAAGTCTTTTTCAAAAAACAAGAGCTGACTATCATCTTTATGCAATTTTTAATAAAAAGAAGTGCTTTAATAAAAGTTGTATAAGACTGTCCTTTACTCCGACCCCGCTTCAAAACCACTTGTAATTAGCACAAACGCCCCACTCCCAAATTATGGAGATTAATCATATCAATCTAAGATGCTGCTGACTCTTTTAGACCCAGAAAAACAGACCCCCCTGCAACAGTGGAGTTTCGAGAGCGAGTCCATTGTGCGCATTGGCCGCTCTCCTGAAAATCACGTTGTGATCCCCAATGCTCTAGTGTCGCGGGATCACTTGGAGTTGCAAAGAGTTAAAAGCGGCACGTCCAGTCAGTGGTACTTAGTCAATTCCGGGACAAATGGCACTTTTGTTAACAGTATTCTGATGTCTCAGGGTTGGATATCCGACGGTGCTCTGATCCAATTGGCGCGGGGCGGCCCAACTCTGCATTTCCAAGCTACTACTATTGAACTCGGCGGCAAAATTGAGGCGAGTCCCAGCCTCAATCTCGCCACCCCGAGGTGTACCCACGCCGGAAACCCGCCGGGGAATTTGTTCTGCATCCACTGCGGCGAACCGATTAAAGTCGATCGCACTGTGCGCCACTACCAAGTCCTCCGAACTTTGGGCCAAGGTGGTATGGGGACAACAACTTTAGCCTGGGATCGAGAGCTCGCGAAAGCTCAAAAACCCGGAAGTTCCCCCGCAGCTTCTCTGGTAGTCCTCAAGGAAATGAATGCTGACATGGCTCAAATAGCCAAAGCTCAAGAACTGTTTGAACGTGAAGCTAAAACTCTTAAAGCCCTCCACCATCCGGGAATTCCTCAGTTTTTCGACTTTTTTGTGGAAGGGGGCAAAAAATATTTGGTAATGGAAATGCTCCACGGCGAGGATTTAGAAAAACGCATCTACAACCGCGGCCCTGTTGCTCCCAAACAGGCGATCGAGTGGATGATCCAAACCTGTGAAATTTTGGACTACATTCACTCTCAAAAACCCCCGATCGTCCACCGGGATATTAAACCTGCTAATTTGCTAGTGCGGCATCGCGACAATGGCATTACAGTGCTGGATTTTGGCGCCGTTAAAGAAATCGGCACTCCACCGGGCACTCGCATCGGCGTTGAAGGCTACACCGCACCAGAACAAGACCGAGGACAGCCTCTCCCTCAATCGGATTTATATGCTATAGGGCCTACTTTGATTTTTTTGCTGACGGCCGAAAGCCCTCAAAAGTTTTACGGAAAAATAGCTCGAGGTTACGGGTTTAAGCTCGAAAATATTCCGACGATCGCACCGTTGCTACGGGAGACCATTTTGCGAACCACAGCAGCTAAACCGGGCGATCGCTTTCAAACTGCTCAACAATTAGCTCGAGCTTTAGCAACTTGCCTTTAACAGAAGGAAGAAGGAAGAAGGAAGAAGGAAGAAGGAAGAGGCAAGAAGGAAGAAGGAAGAGGGAAGAGGCAAGAGGGAAGAGGGAAGAGGGAAGAAGTTAGCAAGGGAAAATTTATCGCTCAAATTTAGCCGATCGCCCTTTCATTTCTCCCAAACACCGAACTCCTGCGTCTGGTGTGTTATTCCTCGTCCCAAGCTTCTACAGCTATCAACTCGCTAACGGGGTCTTGCATAGAAAAATCAAACTCTAGGAGTTGCTGTTTCCAGTAAGGCCATTCGTCGCCATAAAGCAGAGCAATTTTCCAAATGCTATCTGTCGGCTTAATAATGTCAGACGTGACGAGAGAATGCACCTGACGCTGGAACTTAACCATCGGCTGTATAACCTGCTGGCTCATAATACCTCTTGAATTGTTTAAATTTTGTGTAATTACCACTTCCCAGCGCACACTTTTTACCGCAGTTTCGCCAAGAACCGTCTAGCCAAGATACGTGTAGATTTTTGTCGGGAAGCTACATATTCAACTTGTATCTTAACACAGTTCATTTTGACAAGGGCCTATAAGCAAGACTGAAGAGTCAAGATTGACTTCAAAGAATTAATCATCTTTAAAATGTCGCGCTATATGCTGTCGAGCGGCCGTGGGAAGTTTGCCGCCTCGATTGTTTCCACATATCATAGCATATGCAAAGGCTGCGTTCGGCTTATTTTTGACAAGGCTGAGTTGGCGATCGACTGAAATTACTCTTTCGCTGCTACAGTCTAATTTCCGCTTTCGGGCGAGTCAAGCATTCGTTTCAACTTTGGCGCTAGTGAAAGCTGCCATAGTGGGGACTCAACTGCATAAACTCATTATAGCTCTAATGACGCCAAAGGTGGTCAAAAATTGTTAGATAATGTTGAGCGGAATCTGCGCGACTGTCGATCGAACATTCTAGGCCGCCCGACGCAGGCGTGCCAGCAAGTTCCAAACCCATAGTCCGTCCTGATTCAATAAATCTCAAATCTCAAATCTCAAATCTCAAATTGTATGACTTGGACAAGGCGACACATTCTCACTCTGGCTGATTTTACCTCCGACGAATACGATACGGTGCTGCAAACTGCGGCCAGTTTTCGGGAGGTGCTCGGCCGCCGCACCAAGAAAGTGCCGGCCCTCCAGGGTCAAGTGGTCGCGAATTTGTTTTTTGAACCCTCCACCCGGACTCGCAACAGTTTTGAGTTAGCGGCGAAGCGGCTGTCGGCGGATACGCTAAATTTTACCCCAGGCAGTTCTTCTCTGACCAAGGGGGAGACTATTCTGGATACGGCTAAGACTTATCTGGCGATGGGAACGGATTTGATGGTAGTACGCCACGGACAGGCTGGCGTTCCCAGTACAATTGCTTCAGAAATGGATCGTTTGGGTTCGACAGTCAGCGTTCTCAATGCTGGAGACGGTCAGCACGAACACCCGTCACAAGGTTTGCTAGATTTATTTACTATCTGTTCTCTGTTGGATGCCGAAAGTCCCAGACTAAAACTTTTAGCTGGCAAAAAAATTGCTGTGGTGGGGGATATTTTGCATTCGCGGGTGGCGAGGTCTAATATTTGGAGTCTCACGGCTTCCGGGGCTGAGGTTCATTTGGCCGGGCCGCCGACTTTGCTGCCGCAGTTGTTTGCTGAATGCGGCGACGGTAGGGAAGGCAAGTTATTTTTGCACTGGCAGCTTGAACCTGCTTTGGCAGATGCTGATTTTGTGATGACTTTACGGCTGCAAAAGGAACGGATGAGCGAGCATTTACTGCCGAGTTTACGAGAGTATCATGCTTTGTATGGGGTGACGCGCGATCGGCTGAAACACTGCAAGCCGGATGTGAAGGTTTTGCACCCAGGCCCAGTTAACCGTGGCGTCGAAATTAGTTCGGACTTGATGGACGACCCCCAGTTTAGCCTGATTTCTCAGCAAGTTACCAGCGGTGTAGCGGTGCGGATGGCCTTACTTTACCTGATCGGTGGCGGTAAAGTTTAGACTTGCGGCCCCTATTTACAATAATCGTTACCAAGCCCCGCTTGGTAACGATTAACAATCTTTCTAGAAATGTCAAGTTTTCTAGTTAAGAGTTAGTAAACCCACTTCTTAGACACCCAGCCACCACCTGCAAGTTCTGCCCAGCCACGTCTGTGACGACCGCTCAATGCCACATGGTCTCCATTATGTAACTTGCCGATGACAGAAGAAGACCGACTAGCCCGGTGGCGGATATTCAGTCGGCTACCATTGGTGTCAACTTTGGCGTAGTAGCTGCTGCTGTGATGGCCGTGATGACCGCCGCCGCAGCGCTTGTAGTGGCAACTTGCTTGGGCTTCGCCACTGACACTCAGAACAGACAGGGCTACTGCCAGACCTGCAACGCCTATCACGGCAGATTTAGGAATTTTAAATTCCAGTTGGAGTTCGGACTCTGGAGATTCATAAGCAACAAAAGAGTGGCTCAATGCTAGTGCTTCCATAGTTTCCTCATGATTGTTATTAACATTTTTTGGTGCAGACTCAGTTGATACTCCCCATGCCTAAAGGCGAAGGGATTTTTGAGGAATCCGAATCTGGATTTTCAAAGGCGCTATCAAATCGCCCCTACCCACTCTGTTTAGATTTCTCCAAACATTGCGTATACGTTGTTGTTTTTTGACGCTTTCAGACCATCGCTAGCCAACAGATACGGTACGCTCTACAACGTGCCATTATTTGCCCTTTAACTATTCCGAATCTTCTTGCGTCGGATATGTCCGTTGCCGGGATTTCTCCGTACTAGGATGTTTCAACACGTAGATGGTTTCTCCTACTTGCTTTGGTGACTTTAACACAACTATTTCGATTAGTGTGTAAAGAAATATTCAAGGCGTTGAAACCGCAGCCTACTTTTCCCCGTGTCGGTAGCCCGGGGTTTGCGTCTTGTTCTTTGGTCAGAACAGGCACAATAGTTACCGTCTTACTTTTGCCGAGTATACGCCAATTAGGCTGAACCCTGCACAGGTATATCATGTCATTCAAGCAGCTTTTCGGAAGAAAAACATAAATAAAGTTTACATTTGCTGGTCAATTTTTGGATGACGGCGATCGGTAGGAGCGCACAATTAAACTTAACTGTGTCATTCAAAAGGAAACGAAGTCATCGCTTGAGGTGAGAGATTACTTGCGGTAAGTTGGGAATGACACTACTTATTTTGGTGTAGTTACTTATTGATTTGCTACAGGCGATCGACAATAATTCGATCGCACAAACTGGCTGCTTATCCTTAACCACCGCAATTTGGTTCGGGCGAGTAATATTTTACCAGCTCGCACGCTGTGCAGCAATTCGGGGCGATCGAGCTTTTGCTATATATTGACCTCCCTGTGTCGCTGACAAGGATGCCAGATCAATCGATCGCGACTTAATGTGTGTCAAGATCGATCAACTCAATCCAGCACCATCTCAAAGCAATGAACTCTCTTTCTGCATTTTCGATCGGCACAATTCCTCAACGCCATGAATCAGACAGCCTCGCCATCACCTTAGCCCCTTTGTCTGTGGGGGAAATCTACACTTTGGCGGACGACCCCGCTAACGGAGCCGTAGTAATGATGAGTGGTACAGTCCGCAACCAAACTGATGGTCAAGCTGTAGTTTCCCTAGAATATCAAGCCTATGAACCGATGGCCGTGCGAGTATTCCAGCAAATTGCTACTGAAATCCGCCGCCAGTGGGTCGATGTCAATCGGGTGGTCATTCACCACCGCGTCGGACACTTGCAGGTGGGGGAAATCAGCGTACTGGTGGCTGTTGGCTGTCCACATCGGGACTCAGCATTTGCAGCTTGCCAGTACGCCATAGATACGCTTAAACACAATGTACCGATTTGGAAAAAGGAACATTGGGCCGACGGTTCTAGTAGTTGGGTTAGTATTGGAGCGTGCGAGGTTGTTGGGCATTAGTCATTAATCATTGGTTATTGGTTGTTTGTTACCAAGGCTTTTCGGGATCGTGTCCCATGCCCCTGTCTCCATATTTTCCCCTGTTTGGGAACTTGTGACGATCGGCAAGCGTCAAAAAAATTGGAATGTTCGATGAGCCAATTCCACCCATGAGCGAATTTATTTCCATGTCCTGGTCTGCGGTTGTGGCGACCGTTCAAAGAGTGCAATTGCCAGCCGAAAAACTCTCTAACTATGACTTGGTGTTGCGGTGTCAGGAAGGAAATCGACCTGAGACCACTGTTTTTTCAGAATTGTTAAAGCGTTATCAATCCCACGTAGACAGGGTTCTCTATCACTTAGCCCCTGACTGGCAAGACCGAGCAGACTTGGCTCAGGAAGTGTGGATTCGAGTCTACCGCAATATTAACCGCTTGCAAGAGCCTGTTAAATTTCGGGGCTGGCTGAGCCGCATCGCCACTAATTTGTTTTACGATGAGTTGCGCAAGCGCAAGCGGGTGCGAACTCCGCTATCGCTAGATGTACCCCGTGCTCTGGAAGATGGGGAGATTGATTGGGAACTTCCGGCCGACAGTCCGGGGCCTGATGAAGATTTGACGACTAGGGAATTTTACGATGAGTTGCGATCGGCGATCGCCGATTTGCCGGAAGTATTCCGCACGACAATTGTTTTGAGAGAAATTGAAGGTTTAGCCTATGAGGAAATAGCGGAAATGACTGGAGTTTCTCTGGGAACTGTCAAGTCGAGAATTGCTAGAGCTCGCCAAAGGTTGCAGTTGCAATTGCAAAAATATATCGACGGTAATTAGCAAGGGTGATTTTCGAGGCGGAGCGAGAAGATTTGGTGATGTTTGCTGTGACATCAAAACTTCTATTTTAAAATATAAATAAGCAGTAAATCATCCTAATAGCGATCGCGTACTTCTCCCAATTTTATCGAGTGATGTGAAATATGAATTCTAACTTTGAATCAGCTAAAAACCAGAATCAGCAACGTATGGGGGATTCACTCGGTGAAACTCCAGCTAACAACAATTATCCCCAGGGCAATGTAACTACTATGATGCGCGATCGCTTTGAATTGCTGAGTGCCTACATCGACGGTGAAGTGACGGCAGCCGAACGTCGGCAAGTTGAGGAGTGGCTGACAAATGACCTCACTACGAAGCGTTTGTACTCGCGACTGATGATGATGCAGCAGGGTTTTCAATCAATGCCGGTGCCTGCGGCTGAACAATCTGCACAGGAGTTGGCGGCGAAGGTTTTGCAGCGGGTTGAAGGCAAGACGAAACGGAATTGGATTTGGGGTGGAGGCGCGATCGCAGCTTTGTTGATTGCGGTGGTTTCTGGTGTCGCTGGTGGTCGCCAATCGTTTGCTCCGCAGTTTGCTCGATCGCCCGTTCCTGCTGAATCTGACGGTTTGGTAGTGGCTTTGAATGAGCCTTTAGTCGAGATTGTTAATCCCAACGATTTGATGCTTGGGGTGAATGCACCGATCATGGATATTCCGAAAGTTGGTGTAGCAAGCCCTCACAAGTCATTGCCAAAGGTGCAGTAAGATTTCTGTTTTGAGCAATAACGAAATATTGATCTCCCTGAAAAACGGGGGCTTTTTGCTGTTTGTCCCGTTTTTTTAGGTGAATATATCCTTTGAGAATCTCTGGGTTTTGATTGGCTAATTGCATAAGTTTTTGATTGATAGGGAAACCGCAGATGCAACGCAGATAATTTTAAGATTGTTGGGAAGTTTGGCAATCTTGTCCGATCGCGAATTGTGGGGCGATCGATCGCAATTAAGCCCGATCGCACTTTTGACGTGTTTTGTTGATTTTGGCGATCGGCAACAGCAACGTCTCCTCAATTTCCTGCCGCACAGCAGGAGATACATTACAACCACTGTTGAGGCAATCTACCAGCAATTTCACTCGTCCTCATCAGAAAATAGAGAAGGTAAATCCCGTTCTCCCCTCACGATCCGAACAATTTCAATTAAGTTGTCCAGCGCCCGATAAAGAATAATGTAACCTCTGATAGGAATTCCCCGCACAGAAGGAGCTAGTTCCTCGTAAGTGCGCCCTATATTGGGGAACTTAACTAAATTACGGCACTTTGTATCAAAGTCTTCAACAAATTGCTCGCCTGCTTCTATATTCCTCGTTGCAAAGTAATCGGTAATTTCATTGAGATCGCGACTGGCTTCAGGGGAAATAATGTAGCGGCTCATTGTTGATTTTCCCGCATTTTGCGAAATTTTTCCCGCAATCTAGCTATAACTATCTCCCCATCAATTCCTTCGCCACGTTCAAGCTGAGCTAGTCCTGCAGATACTTTTGGACGAGTTTCATCGACCCATTCTTGATAACGATCGCTCTGTTGCCTATCGCTTCTGTCTGCGAGTAGTTCCAACGCCGCAGCAATTACCTCATCCACCGAAGAATATTTGCCACTTTCGACTTGCGCTTCAATAAATTTATTATGGTCAGGTTTTAGAGTAATGTTCATGCGCTTTACTTCTAATAACTTTTAGCCATTATATCATTTCCACTGGCTCTCTCCGTGTAAAGGCGAAGGGGAAGGCGATCGATAGCAATTAAGCGCGATCGGACTTTTGACGTGTTTTTTCGATATTGGCGATCGGCAACAGCAGATTCTCCTCAATTTCCTGCCGCACAGCAGGAGATACATTACAACCGCTCTTGAGGCAAGATACTAGCAATTGATTAGCATCGTAATACTTCCTCAGCAATGATTTCTGCTGTTCACTGAACTGCCAATCGTGACCTATATTGCGATAGGAAATTGTAATTTGTCTTAATTGCCTAGTCCAAGCTTGTCCGTTAGCTTGCCACCATTGCCTAAATATTTCCTTGTCACCATCTGGGTGAGGTAGTTGTTTCTTAATTTCTTCCAGTGCTTGCATCAGTTCAGGTTCAACAACAGGGACAAGAAGAATGTCATGGGCCAGACTAAGGGCAGGGTCAATAGCACTGTCGATTACAGGCAAAATGGCAAGGTCAAGAACCAGGTCAAGAACCAGGTCAACCGCAGGGTCAAAGGTATGTTTAATGGCAAGGTAAAGGGCAGGGTCAAGGAAACGTTCAGAGTTACGATTAAGAGCTAGCTCAAGGGATTGAAGAAGGGAAAAGTAAAAGAATCTAACTGCCACCAACTTGTAGGGTAAATCAACAGAAAGAGATTTTTGGTTTACCCACACTAGGAACTGCTGCAAATTCTCATCGTTAGCGACCATTCCATCAACTTTGTGTTTCATTAACAGCAAAAAATTATCAGCTTTTTGAAACATCCCAACTGCCAGGAAAAACACTTCTCGCCAGCGCTTATCGGTGATGTGAATGACCAGTTTTTCTAAAGAGTTTGCCTCATAATTTTCAACAATTGCTTTGGCAGTGAAATACTCTTGAAATGTTAAATGAGAAAACGAATAAATCCCTCTTGCCCTCTCCACTAATAAGCCATGTTGTGCCTCGATCGCCTTCAGCACAACCTCACTATGGATCTCGAACTTAATGGGGTCAGTTGTGCCATCGGGTAAGTTAGCCAGATACAGAAGTGTTGAATGATAGAAAAAGATTGCCAGGATTGGCAAACAAATGTATAATGACAGAGCTATAAAATATTAAAAATCAACTAAAATGCTATTTTCTAACTTCCCCAAAATTGTGAAAAGGTATCTCGCCCATTTAC